>JACPFR010000031.1 GCA_016182905.1 Elusimicrobiota bacterium | reverse complement strand
GGCGCCATCGCGACCTTCATGACGGCGAACATCGCCGGCATCCTGATCCCCTAAGCGCCGCCCTCCCCATGCTCCTGCTCGCGCCGCTTCTCGCCGTCTCGCTGGCCTCCGCCGCGCCGCGCCCGGCCTTCAAGGTCGAGATCCTCGCGCGGCGCGCCGACGTCGTCTGGGGCTTCGACTTCCTGCCCGATGGGCGGATCATCCTGACCGAGCGCAAAGGCCGCCTCGGCGTCTACGACCCCAAGACCAAGGAGGTCTCCGCCGTCGCGGGCGCCCCGGCCGTCTGGGGCCGGGGCCAGGGCGGCCTGCTCGACGTGCGCGTCCACCCCGACTTCGCCAAGAACCATTGGATCTACCTGACCTGGTCTCAGCCCGTCGAGGGCGGCGCCGCGACCGCGCTCGGGCGGGGACGGCTCGAAGGCGGCAAGCTCGAGGGCTTCGAGCGGCTCTTCCTGTCCAACGCCGGCGGAGGGACCGGGGAGCATTTCGGCTCCCGCATCGAGTTCGACGGGCCCCGCCTCTACGTCAGCCTCGGCGAGCGCGGACACCGGGACCTGGCGCAGGACCTCCGTCGGCACAACGGGAAGATCGTGCGCCTCGCGCACGACGGCAAGCCGGACGGCGCCAACCTGCCCGGCGCGCTGCCGGATGTCTGGAGCTGGGGCCACCGCAACCCGCAGGGCCTCGCCGTGCGTCCCGGGACCAAGCAGCTCTGGTCGTCCGAGATGGGGCCGCGCGGCGGCGACGAGCTCAACCTCGTCAAGCGCGGCGTCAATTACGGCTGGCCCGTGATCACCTACGGCCGGGAATACCACGGCCCGAGGATCGGGCCCGCCGCCAAGGAGGGCATGGCGCAGCCGGCCGCCTACTGGGTCCCCTCCATCTCCCCCTCGGCGATGGCGTTCTACGACGGGACGGCCTTCCCGGAGTGGAAAGGCTCCGTCTTCCTCGCCTGCCTGAGCGGCGAGCGGCTGCGCCGCGTCGCTCTCGAAGGGGACGCGGCCGGAGAGCAGGAGGACGTCCTCGCGGACCGGGGCTGGCGCTTCCGGAACGTGCGCCAGGGGCCCGACGGCCTGCTCTACTTCAGCACCGACGAAGGGCTGCTCGGGCGCCTCGCGCCGGTCCGCTGAGGCCGAGCTTCAACCCAGGCCCCGACCGCCGCGGGCGACCTTGCGCGGCATGTGGGAAACCTTCTCACGGGTGGGCTCGACCCCGAAGTCGTCCATGAAGAACACGGCGTTGTCGCCTCGAATGCCGACGCGACCGAAGCCGCGTATGGGAGCTCCGCCTTGGCGGCCGTCGTCGAGGGCGGAGAGCAGGAGCCGGTCGCCGGCGAAAAGCTTGATGGACACGGCGCCGGCGGGAGTGTCGGCGACGATGATACTGAAGCGCTGCCATTTCTTGTAGGGGACCCGGTACGCGACGCGCTTCGTCAGCTCGAAGTAGCTGCCGCCGTTGGAGGGGCCGCCCGGCACCTTCTTCTTGATGACGACGCAATTGTCGCGGCGGTTAAGCGTGGCAACGTAAAGGTGATGCTGGCTCTGGTAGCGCAGGAAGACATGAACGCCGTCCCAGCTCTCGGCGGGGGTCTGGCGCCCGCTTCCGAGGCCCAGGCTGCAGAGCCTGAGATGAAGCTTGAAGTCGCCGAAGTCGCCCCGTCGGGTCACGGCGCGAAAGACTCCGGAGTCGCTCCAGGCCATCTCCAGGCCTTGGCGCAGCTGCCCGCTGGTGACGGTCCAGCGGAGGTTCAAATCGCCGACGGAGAAATCATCAAAAAATGGCCCGGAGGTATCGGCCACTGGGGCCACCATGGCGCAGGCTGAAAGAAGGGCGGCGGTGATGACGGCGAACGAGCGATATCGATCAAGGACCGCATGCATGTCCGGGATTCTACCCGGAAGAGCGCTCCGGAGCCGATAGAGGAAAGCTAACGTCCGAGTGACGTGCTTGTTGCCTCCCGATCCTCCGCCTCTGCCCTTGATTATTTCCGCGGCCGGGGTACAATAAGCCGATGATCCTTTCCGCCGTGACGGCGCTGGCGCTTTTCACCTTACCGGCCCGCGCCGCGGAGGCGCCTCTGCTCGAGGTCTTGAGCCGCCGGATCATCGCGCCGGCCTCCTTCATCCCCGTCTCGAGCGCGCGAGGCGGGGTGCCGCTGGCGCTCGTCGTCGAGGCGGGCTCGGGCTGGGAAGGCCCGGGTCTTCTCGAGAGCGTGCTCGGCAAGGCTTCCGCGATCTTCGGTCAATGCGGCCTGGCCCTCGGCGCCGTCGAGGTCGCGACCGTGCGCTGGACGCCGGAGGCCCTGCGTCGGCTCAACGTCCAGAACCCCTACGCGGGGCCCGCGCAGATGGCCGTGATGACCGAGCCCCTGCTGCCCGCGGGCCGTCCGGCCGGGTTCCTGTTCGCGAAGAGCGTGCCCTCGACCGCCTCCGCTTACAACCTCCGCTCCGTGGAGACCCTCAGCCGGGCGCATCCGGCGGCGAAGCGTCTTCTCAACACCTTCTGGATCACGATCGACCAGCAGACGCGCGCCCGGCCGGCCGACGTCGCGGAGAGCTACAGCGTCTTCGCGCACGAGCTGACGCATCTCTTCGGCAACCTTCCGCACACGGCCGCGAGCCCCAACCTCATGACCGACGCCTCGACGCCGGGCGCCAAGTCCGGCGACCTGCTCGAGGAGCAGTGCGTCGAAGTCCGCCTCCTGCACGGGCTCTAAGCGTCAGTCCAGCTCTTCCTCGAGGCGGTCGGCGACCGCCTTCATCACCCGCAGGCGCGCCCAGCGCTTGTCCTCGGCCTCGATCAGGGTCCAGGGCGCGTCCGGCGCGCTCGTCTTCTCGATCATCTCCACGGCGGCGGCCTGGTAGGCGTCCCACTTGGCGCGGTTGCGCCAGTCGTCCTCGGTGATCTTGTACTGCTTGAACGGCGTCTTCACGCGGTCCTGGAACCTGCGGAGCTGCTCCTCCGAGGAGATCTGCAGCCAGAACTTGCAGACGATGACGCCGGACTCGGCGAGCTCCTCCTCGAAGGCGGCGATCTCGGCGTAGGCGCGCTTCCAGTCGTCCCGCGCGCAGAAGCCCTCGACGCGCTCGACGAGGACGCGCCCGTACCAGGTGCGGTCGTAGATCGTCGCGCGGCCCAGGCGCGGCAGGTTGCGCCAGAAGCGCCACAGGTACGGGTGGGCCCGCTCCTCGTCGGTCGGCGCGGCGACGGCCATGACGCGGGCGTTGCGCACGTCGATGGCGCCCAGCAGCCGGCGGATCGCGCCGCCCTTGCCCGCGGCGTCCACGCCCTCGAACGCGCAGATCAGCGAGCGGCCCTCCTTGCGCAGGCGCCGGGACAGGAGCGCCACGCGCGTCTGCTGCTTCTCGAACTTCTTGCCGTCGTCGTCGAGCTTCCTCGTCAGGTCGAGGCGGCTGAGCACGGAGACCTTGGGCGGCTTCGAGCGGTCGGGAGCGCGCGCGGGGGCGGCCTTCGCGGCCTTCGCGAGGGCGGCCTCGATGGCGTCCGCGACGGCCGCGCCCGCGGCCAGGTCGCGGTAGCGCCGGTCGGTCGCCTCGATGACGGTCCACGGCGCCTCGGCGACGCTGGTCTTGGTCAGCGCCCGCTCGCAGACCTCGCGGAAGCGGTCGTACTTCTTGGAGAACTCCCAATCCTGCTTCGTCACGCGCCAGGCGGTGTCGCGGTCGGACTCCAGCTCCTCGAAGCGGCGCCGCTGCTCCTTCTTCGACAGGTGGAGCCACAGCTTGACCAGCACCGTGTTCTCGCGCACGAGCATGGCCTCGAAGGCCATCGCGCGGTCGAGCGCCTGGTCGAAGCCGCCCGAGCCGATCTCCTTGAAGGCGCGGCGCACGACGGGGCGGGTGTACCAGGAGCCGACCAGGATCGCGCCGTGGCCCGCCGGAGGCAAGGTGCTCCAGAAGCGCCAGTATTCGGGCCGCTCCTCCTCCTCGTCCGAGGGAGCGCCGTAGGCCTCGACCCGCAGTCCGCGCGGGTCCATCCAGTCGAGGAAGCGCCGAGCCACCTCGGTCTTGCCCCCGCCCTCGACCCCGCCGACCAGCACGACGAGGCGCAGGCTCGTGCCGGCCAAGGCGTGCTGGGCCTTGAGGATGCGCGACCGCAGGCCCGCGACGCGCCTCGCGTACTCCTTCTTGTCCACGGACCGGCCTATCTCGGCGCTCTCGAACATGGGCGCAGTATAGCCCTGCCGGCGGGACGCGTCAACGCCCGCCCGGCGGGCCGGAGTCGCCGCCCGGGGCCGGGAGCGGCTCCATGTTCGGGATCTCGGCGACCTTCAGCCAGTAGGTCTTGACCGCCTGCGCGAGCGCCGCATAGCCTTCGAGGCCCGAGGGTTTCTTGATGAACGTGTTGCATCCGAGGTCGTAGGCGCGCGCGACGTCCTCCTCGGCGTTGGAGGACGTCAGCACGGCGACCGGGATGCGCCGAAGGCGCGCGTCCGACTTGATCTCGCGCAGCGCCTCCCAGCCGCTTTTCTTCGGCATCCGCAGGTCGAGCAAGAGCAGGATGGGCGGCAGCCGCGGAGCGCCCGCGTGGCGGCCCCGCCGCAGCAGGAAATCCATGAGCGCCTCGCCGTCCTCGGCGCGGTGGAGAGGGTTGTCGAGACCGGCCTCGCGGAACGCGCTGGCGACGAGGAAATAATCGTCCTCGTCGTCCTCGGCCAGGACGATCGTCGCGGCGCTCATTTCGCGGGCCCCCCGATCGGCAAGGTCACGGTGAACGCCGAGCCCTTCCCGGGCTCGCTGCGCGCCGAGACGGAGCCCCCGTGCCGCGCGACGATCCGGGCGCAGATCGCCAGCCCCATCCCGGTGCCCTCGTACGTCCCCCGGCCGTGCAGACGCTGGAAGGGCTCGAATATCCGCTCCGCGTATTTCTGCTCGAACCCGATCCCCTTGTCCGCCACGTCGATCTCGACCGTCGTCGCTCCGAGGAAGCGGCAGCGGACCGAGGCGAACGGCGCCTCCTCCTTCTTGCGGTACTTGAGGGCGTTGGAGAGCAGGTTCTGGAAAAGCTGGTGCATCTGGAGCCTGTCGGCCCAGATCGTCGGCAGAGGCTCGACCTCGAGGCGGCCGCCGGCCGAGGCGAAGAGCGGAGCCAAGTCCGCGGCGATCTCGCCGACGACGGAGCCGAGATCGACGCGCTCCACGGGACGGCCCTGCGTCGAGACGCGCGTGAGCTCCCGCAGGCTGTCGATGAGCTCCCCTTGGCGTCCGGCCGCGTTCCGCATCTTGTCGAGCAGGCCGCGTCCCTCCTCGCCCAAGACATCGCCGCAGCAGCGCTCGAGCAGATCGCCCCAACCCACGATCTTGCGCAGCGGCTCGCGCAGCTCGTGCGTGGCGGCCGAGGCGAAGAGCGCCAGCTCGCTGTTGGCCTTGCGCAGCATCGAGGTGCGCTCCTCGACCCGGAACTCGAGCTCCCGGCGCGCCCTCCACAAGGATTCCTCGAGGCGCTTGCGCTCGATGGCGTAGCGGATGGCGCGGGACAGGGCGCGCGCGTCCATCTGTCCTTTGACGAGGTAGTCCTGGGCTCCCGCGCGCAAAGCCGACGTCGCCAGGGCGTCGTCGGCGGCGACGGTCAAGATGACGACCGGGACCGCGGGCGCCCGCGCGGAAAGCTCCATGAAGGTCTCCAGACCCTGGCTGTCGGGCAGGCTCAAGTCGAGCAGCACGATGTCGACGCCGCCGCGGACGACGCGGTCGAGGCCCTCCGCGAGGGTCCCCTTGAGCTCCACCGCGTAGGCGTCGCCCGCGCATTCGGCCAGCTCCTTCCGGATGGCCAGGGCCTGCAGGCCGCTGTCCTCGACGAGGAGCACCTTGACCGCCGCCGCTTCGACGACGGCCGCGGCGAGCGGGGCCGCGGCTTTGCGCAGCTTCTCGACCAAGAGACGGGAGCACGACGCCGCGCGTCCCTCCAGGATGGCGGAGCACTCCTCGACCGCCTCCGCGACCGCCGCGGCCTGCTCCGCGGAGAGCGCCCCTGTTTTTTTGGCGAGCCTCAGGCATTCCGTCAGCGGCCCGACGAGGGGCTCCAGCTCGGGGTAGCCCGCGAGCTTGACGTTCCCGTTCAGTATGTGGGCGCAGCGGAAGAGCTCCGGCAGCGACCGCTCGCTCCCGGCGGCCAGCTCGCGGCGCATGGCGCCGAGGATCTGCCGGCCTTCCTCCAGGAATACGTCTTGAAGCTCCGTTTTCATCTGACCTCGATCAGATGCTCCACTTTAAGGCACACCAGGAGGAAGCCCATCGTGACGAACTCGGGGAGGTCCAGCTCGACGTCGATGAGCAGCGCCTCGCGCGAATCGAGAGCTCCCCGCAGGATGACCTGCTCGAGCATCGACCCGCACAGGCCCCGCGTGATGTTCGGAAGCCCGGGAAGGATCTTGGCCCCGAGCTGGTTCGAGAGCGCGGTGACGTAGTTGCCGCAGATGATGTTCGCCAGCTCCTTGAGCGCGGATTCCTCCAGCTCCGTCATTTGAAGGGAGCCGCCGGGAGGCCGGCCCACGAGCATCGCCGCGACGGCGCGGGCCCTCGGCTCGGTGAAGCACAGCAGCGCCGCGCCCTGGATGCCGCCGATGATCGACATGTAGATCCCCACCGCGAGCTCCTCGCGGTCGAGCTTGGGACGGTCCTGGGGCAGCCGGACCACCCTCGCGTTCAGCATCTTCACGACCACCGGCCGGCGCGTCAGCTTGGCCAGCGCGCGCGAGGCGGCTCCGGCGGCCGGGGCGTTGATCGCGAGGAATCTCTCGAGCTTCATGCCGGCACCCGCGCGAACGCCTCTTGGATCAGCGACGCCACGTCCAGCACGAGGATCGCCTCGCCGGTCCCGCTGATCGTCGAGCCCGAGAACCGGCTGCCGCCGCGCAGGGCGCGGCCGAGGGGCTTGAGGACGATGTCCTGCGTGGCCACCAGGGCGTCGACGGCGAGCCCGAGCCTCCGCCGTCCGCTGCCGACGACCACGACCGGGAATCTCGCCTGCCCGGACGGCTGGACGCCGAACAGGGCGCGCATGCGCAGCAGGGGGATGTCCTCGTGGTCGATGACCGCGGTCTCGCGGCCCATCATGCCCTTGACCTGGGCCGTCGCGACGGGGACGATCTTCTCGACCCCGGCCAGCGGCACGACGTAATTCCTGCCGCCGACCTCCACGAACAGCCCTTTGACGATCGCGAGCGCCAGGGGTATCTCCAGGCGGAACGCGGCCCCCCTGCCGGCGTCCGACCTGACGGTGAGCGTCCCGCCGAGGGACTCGACCTTCCTTCTGACGATGTCGAGACCCAAGCCTCGTCCCGAGATGAGCGTCGCGCGCGGCTTCGTCGAAAGGCCGCCGGCCACCGCGCGCAGCAGCTCTTCCCGCGACGCGCTCGCCGGCAGCAGGCCGCGGGCCGCCGCGGCCCCCGCGATCGCCTCGAAATCGAGCCCCGCGCCGTCGTCCTCCACCACGATCACCGCGGAGTCCCGGGTCCTCGCCGCGGCGACGCGCACGACGCCCCGAGGCGGCTTCGCGGACGCCTTCCGGCGCTCGGGAGACTCGATGCCGTGGTCGACCGCGTTGCGCAGAAGATGGATCAACGCGTCGCCGATCTCCTCGGCCACCCTGCGATCGAGCTCGATGTCGCCGCCCTCGAGCGCGAGCTCCACCTCCTTTCCCTGCCGCCTGGCGATGTCCCGCGCCAGCCTGGGGAAGCGGTCGAAGATGAGGCGGACCGGCACCAGGCGCGCCTGCGTCACCTGGTATTGGATCTCCGTGGCGAGCCGGCCGAACACGTCGACGAGAGGGACGATCTCGGGGGCGCGGATCTTCGACTTCAAGGCGTCGAAGCGCAGCTTCGCGATGACCAGCTCCTCGGCGAGGTTCATCAGCAGGTCGAGCCTGTCCATGCGGACCTGGACGACGTCGATCCGCGGCGAGTAGGCCTCGGGCTCGTCGGCCGGGCCCGCGGACTCGGGCGCGGCCGCGCCGCCGGAGGCGAGCCGCCGCAGCTCCGCGATCGCGGACGCGAGGTCCGGCTCGGGAGCGCCCCGAGCGACGGTCGCGATGGCCGAATCCAGGGCGTCGAAGCAGCGGAACAGGGCGTCGGCGCTCCGCTCGAGGGGGAGCCCTCCCTTGCGCACCGCGTCGAGCGCGTCCTCGAGCGCGTGGCACAGGGCCGCCGTCTGCTCGCGCTCCATCATCGCGGCCATGCTCTTGATGTTGTGGGCGGAGCGGAAGATCTCGTCGACCAGGCCGCGCCGCTGAGGGCTCCTCTCCGCCTCGAGGAGCGCGGCGTTCATCCCGGCCAGGTTGCTCCGGGCCTCGCTGAGGAACGACTCCTTGTAGCCGCTCGGCTCGCTCACGGCGGCGTCATCCCGACGCATTCCTCGACCACGCGCAGGACCTGCTCCGCGTTGAAAGGCTTCGAGATGAAGCCCTTGGCCCCCAGACGGGTGCACTCCGCGACGACGGCCTTCTGCTGGGCCAGCGCGGTGATCATCACGACGGCGGTCGAGGGGGCCAGCGCCATGATCCGCTCGAGGACCCTGATGCCCTCCTCGTCGCCCTCGGGCATGACCACGTCGAGCAGGACCAGGTCGGGCCGGACGCGCGAGAACTCCTCGACGCACTTGCGCCCCGAATCCGCCTCGACGACGGCATACCGGCCGGCGAGGATGTCCTTGATGGCCTTCCTCATGAACAGGGAGTCGTCCGCGACCAGGATGGTCCTCATGGGCGTTCGCCTCCCCCCGTGGCCGCCGGCTCGCTCTCGAGCAGCTTCGCGAGATCGAGCAGGACGATCAGGCGTCCCTCGCGCAGGATGACTCCCGTGACGCAGCTCCGTTCGACCTTCATGGCGATCTCGGGAGGAGGCTTGATCTCGTCCGTGGAGACCCGCAGGACTTCCGCGACCTCGTCGACCACGAGGCCGAACAGGTTCTTGCCCTGCGTCGTGATCACGATGCGCCTCGGCTCCGCGTCGTCCCTCGACGGCAGGCCGAACCACACCCTGAGGTCGACCGCGGCGGCGATCTCGCCGCGCACGTTGATGATCCCCTTGAAGCTCTCGTCGGCTCCGGGCACCGGCGTGATCGGCGCGCTGCGGATGATCTCGCGCACGCTCGCGATCGGTATCGCGAAGTCCTCCTCGCCCAGCTGGAAGACGATCAGCTGGACGAGCTTCCCGTCCACGAACGCGGGGCTCTCGGCGTGCATGTTCACGCCTCCTCGGCCGCTTCCAAGAGCGGCTCGCCGCCGCCGACCTTGAAGCGCCGCAGCGCCGTCCGTAGGTCGGTGGCCAAGGTCGAGAGGTTCTGCGCCGAGACCGACATCTGCTGCATCGCGGCGGTCTGCAGCTGGATGGAGGTCGACATCTCCTCGGCGCCGACCGCGGCCTGCTCCGACGTCCCGGCGATCTCCTCGGTCGTCTTCGACACCTGCTGGGCGGCCGCCGCCTGGTCGGCCGTCGCGGCGGAGATCTCCTGCGCCTTCGAGGTGATCTCCTGCGCGCCGGTGCCGATGAGGTCGAGCGTGCCGAGCGCCTGGTTGATGATCTCGATCGACCCGGTGACCTGCTGGGTGCCGGTCGTCATCCCGCTGACGACGCCGGCGGTCGACTCGACGATGACGCCGACCATCGCCTCGATCTCGGTCGCCGCCCGCTTCGTGCCCTCGGCGAGCTTGCGGATCTCGTCGGCGACGACGGCGAACCCGCGGCCGGCCTCGCCGGCGCGCGCGGCCTCGATGGCGGCGTTGAGCGCGAGCAGATTCGTTTGATCGGCGATGTCCTTGGTCGTGCCGACGATGACGGCGATGTCCTTGGCGCGCTTGTCGAGGCCGCGGACCGTTTCCGTATTGCCCTTGACGATCTCGTCGATGGTCTTGAGGCGGGTGGCCGCCTGCTTGCCCGACTCGCTGCCCCGCTGGGCGAGCTTGCCGGCCTCGCTCGTCACCTCCGCGGCCGAGCGCGCGTTGCCCGCTCCCTGCTGGATCGACTTCGAGAGGCCGGCCAGGTTGCGGGTGCTGTACTCGAGCTTCTTCGACTGGTCCTTGGCGCCGATCGCGATCTGCTGGGTCGTCTTGGCGGCCTGCGACAGGGCTGTGTTGACCTGCTGCGACGACTGCGCGAGCTGGCTCGAGCCGCTGGCGACCTTGTTGGAGCTGTCGCGCGCCAGGCGGATCAGGGCGCCGAGGTCGTCGAAGGACTTGTTCAGCGCGTCGGACAAGGTGCGGAAGTCTCCGCGCGTCTCGATCGAGACTCGCTGCGACAGGTCGCCCTTGGACAAGGCCACCGCCAGGCGGCGCACCTCCTGCACGGGCGTGGCGATCGAGTCGATCAGCGCGTTGAGCGTGTCGACGATGCCCTTCCAGCTGCCGGCCACGCCCTCGACCTTGGCGCGCTCGGTGAGCTTGCCTTCGGTCCCCGCGACCTGCGCCACGCGCGAGACCTCGCTCGCCAGTCGATTGAGGTCGTCGACCATCTTGTTGATCGTGTTCTTGAGCTCGAGCACCTCGCCCTTCACATCCATGGTGATCTTCTGCGTCAAGTCGCCCTTGGCGACCGCCGTCGTCACCGTGGCGATGCTGCGGACCTGGGTGGTTAGGTTGTTGGCCATCGCGTTGACGTTGTCGGTCAGCTCCTTCCAGGTCCCGGCCACGCCGGGGACCTGCGCCTGGCCGCCGAGCTTCCCCTCGGTGCCGACCTCCTTGGCCACGCGCGTGACCTCGGCCGCGAAGGTGTTGAGGTTGGCGACCATCTTGTTGATCGTGTCCTTGAGCTGGAGGACCTCGCCCTTGACGTCGACCGTGATCTTCTGGGCCAGGTCCCCGTTGGCCACCGCGGTGGTGACCTGGGCGATGTTGCGCACCTGGGTGGTGAGGTTGTTGGCGAGCGCGTTCACGCTGTCGGTGAGGCCCTTCCAGACCCCGGCGACCCCGGGCACCTGCGCCTGGCCTCCGAGTTGGCCCTCGGTGCCGACCTTGGCCACGCGCGTGACCTCGGCCGCGAAGGTGTTGAGGTTGTCGACCATCTTGTTGATCGTGTTCTTGAGCTCGAGCACCTCGCCCTTCACGTCGACCGTGATCTTCTGGGCCAGGTCGCCGTTGGCGACCGCCGTCGTGACCTGGGCGATGTTGCGCACCTGGGTGGTGAGGTTGTTGGCCATGGCGTTGACGCTGTCGGTCAGGCCCTTCCAGGCGCCGGCCACGCCGGGGACCTGCGCCTGGCCGCCGAGCCGGCCCTCGGTGCCGACCTCCTTGGCCACGCGCGTGACCTCGGCCGCGAAGGTGTTGAGGTTGTCGACCATCTTGTTGATCGTGTCCTTGAGCTGGAGCACCTCGCCCTTGACGTCGACCGTGATCTTCTGCGCCAGGTCGCCGTTGGCAACGGCGGTCGTTACTTGAGCGATGCTGCGAACCTGGCTCGTGAGGTTGTTGGCCATCGCGTTCACGCTGTCGGTCAGCCCCTTCCAGACGCCGCCGACCCCGGGCACCTGCGCCTGGCCGCCGAGCTTGCCCTCGGTGCCGACCTCCCTGGCCCCTTGGCCACGCGCGTGACCTCGGCCGCGAAGGTGTTGAGGTTGTCGACCATCTTGTTGATCGTGTTCTTGAGCTCGAGGACCTCGCCCTTGACGTCGACCGTGATCTTCTGCGAGAGGTCCCCGTTGGCCACCGCGGTGGCCACCTGGGAGATGTTGCGCAGCTGAGACGACATGTTCCCGGCCATCATGTTGACGGTGTCGGTCAGGCCCTTCCAGACGCCGGCCACCTTCGGCACCTGCGCCTGGCCGCCGAGCTTGCCCTCGGTGCCGACCTCCTTGGCCACGCGCGTGACCTCGGCCGCGAAGGTGTTGAGGTTGTCGACCATCTTGTTGATGGTGTTCTTGAGCTCGAGCACCTCGCCCTGGGCGCTCACCGTGATCTCCTGCGCCAAGTCGCCGTTGGCGACCGCCGTCGTCACCGAGGAGATGCTGCGCATCTGGACGGTGATGTTGTTGGCCATCGCGTTGACGTTGTCGGTGATCTCCCGCCACGTGCCGCCGACCCCGGGCACCACGGCCTGCCCTCCCAGCCGGCCCTCCGTGCCGACCTCGCGCGCGACGCGCGTCACCTCGCTGCCGAAGCGGTTCAGGTGCTCGACCATGTCGTTGTAGGAGTCGGCGAGGTCCCCGAAGATGTCCTCGCGCCGGCTCTTCAGGCGTATCGTGAGATTGCCGTTGCGGACCGCGTCCAAGGCCTCCAGGAACTGCCCGAGCTGGCGCTCGGTATCCGCGGCGGCTTGCGGCGGGCGCGGCACGGCGGCCGATCCGGGATCGCCCGGCAGGGCCGCCGCCCCGTGCTTTCTCTGAAGGCCGTGTCCGCGCGCGGTCGCGATTCGATTTCTCATGTCACGCTCCAGGCTGCCATTGTCGGATGATAATACGCCCGCGGATGCAACGCTATATAGTCTCGTCAACAAGATTTTGTCGGAGTTGTAGCCGGCGGCCAAGCTATAATGAGCGCATGAACCGCACCCGCGTCCTGAGGCCGAGCGCGAAGAACCTGGCCGAGGCCGCCGAGGTCCTGCGCGCCGGCGGCCTCGTCGCCTTCCCGACGGAGACGGTGTACGGCCTCGGCGCCCGCGCCTTCGACGCCTCGGCCGCGCGGCGCGTGTACGAGGCCAAGGGCCGCCCCTCGGACAACCCGCTGATCGTGCACGTCGCCGACGAGGCCATGCTCGCGGGCGTCGTGAAGCGGGTCACGCCGCTGGCGCGCAAGCTGATCGACGCGTTCTGGCCCGGACCCCTCACCCTCATCCTGATGAAGTCGGCCCGCGTCCCCGGCGCGGTGACGGCCGGAGGCGGCACCGTCGCCGTGCGCTGCCCCGGGCATCCCGCGGCGCGCGCCCTGATCCGGGCCCTGGGAGAGCCCGTCGCCGCGCCCTCGGCGAACCTCTCGGGGCGGCCGAGCCCCACCACCGCGGCGCACGTGCTGCGCGATCTGCGGGGGCGCGTGCCGCTGATCCTCGACGGGGGCCCCTGCCGCAAAGGCCTCGAATCCGCGATCGTGGACGCGCGGGGAAGCCGCCCGGTCGTGCTGAGGCATGGGACCTTGACCGGGGAGAGCATCGCGCGCGCGGCCGGGGTCCCGCTGAGGGCTCCGGGCGGCGCCGCGCCCGCTTCGCCCGGGACCGCGCACCGCCATTACGCCCCGTCCTGCCGCGTGGTCCTGGTGCCGCCCTCGCTCGTGCGCAAGGGCGGCCTTCCCGCGGCGGCCGAGGGCGCCGGTCTCGTGCACCGGGCCCCTTGGCCGGGCCGCCGGCCGGCGTTCGTCCGGCGCGTGCGCGGCGGAGCGGACGCCTACGCGACCGCGCTGTTCGCGGCCCTTCGCGACGCGGAGGCCGCGGGCGTCAGGACCGTTTACGTCGAGACGGTGCCGGACCGCGGCGTCGGACGCGCCGTGATGGACCGCCTCCGGCGCGCCGCGCGGCGCTGACGCTCTCGGTCAGATCCTGGGCGGTGAAAGGCTTCGGGAGAAAGTAGGAGTCCCCGCCCGCGGCGATCCCGCAATCCTCGCGGCGCCGGCCCGAGGTGAAAAGCACCCGCGCGCCGGGCTGACGCCGGCGCAGGCGCTCGGCCAGCTCCGGTCCGCGCATCCGCGGCATCGCGACGTCGATCAGGAGCAGGTCGAAGAGCCCCTCGTTGGCGCCGTCGATGCGCAGGGCCTCCGCGGGGTCGCTGGCGGACAGGACCTCGTAGCCCTCGCGCTCGAGGCAGCGCACCGAGAAGCGGCGTATGGCCTCGTCGTCGTCCACGACCAGGACCCGGCCGCGCTTCTTGTCCGCGGGAGGGGTCCTTCCCGGGGCCTTGACGGCCGCCAGCGGCCAGTAGACGTGGAACGCCGCGCCTTTCCCGGGAGCGCTCTCGACCTCGATGCCGCCGTCGCAGCGCCGCACGGTCTCTGCGACCGTCGGCAGTCCCAGGCCGCTGCCGCTCTCCTTCGTCGTGAAGAACGGCTCGAAGATCCTGCCCCGGACGTCCTCGGTCATCCCGACGCCGCGGTCGCGGACCGTCAGGCGCGCGCACGGCGCGCGGACCCCGGCGCCGCCCTTCGGCGCGGGAGCGATCTCGACCGTCACCTGCCCGCCGTCCGGCATCGCCTCGCCCGCGTTGACGACGAGGTTGAGCAGCACCTGCTCGACGAGGCCCGGGTCGGCGAGTATCGGGCCGAGCGACTTCGGCAAGTCCAGCTCCAGCCGCACGCGGGGAGGCAGGAGCCGGGCGAGTATGCCGCGCATCCCCGTCACGGTGGCGAGGAGATCCACGGGCCGGGCCATCCCGCCCGGACGCCGGCCGAACGACAGCAGCTGCCGGGTCAGAGCCGCGGCCCGCTCCCCCGCGCGGCGGATCTCCTCGGCGTCGACGCGCGACGGATGGCCTTTCGGCAGATTCTCGAGCAGAAGATCCGCGCAGCCGCGGATCGCGGCGAGGAGGTTGTTGAAATCGTGCGCCACGCCGCCGGCCACATAACCCATCGTCTCGAGCTTCTGGGCCCGCTCCAGGCGCTCCTTGCTCCGCTTGATGTCCTCGGCGGCGTCGACGAGGTTCGTGATGTCCCGGATCACGCCGATGAGGTACATCTTGCCCGAGGGCGAGGTCCAGAGGGTCTTGCGCGTGACCAGCACGTGGGTCTGGCCCTTCGCGTCCGTCAGCATCTCCTCGTTGGAGTTCTCCCGCCCGGTCTCGAAGACGAGCTCGTCCTGGCGGCGGAACACGTCGGCCTGCGCCTTCGGGAAGAATTCGTAGTCCGACCGTCCGATCAGCTGCTCGCGCGGGCGCCCGAGAAGGACGACGAAGGCCTCGTTGAAAAGGACCCAGCGGTGGTCGCGATCCTTGACGAAGATGGGGTCGGCCACCGCGTCGACGAGGCACTGCAGCAGGCCGGAATCGCCGCTCGGCACGGGATTCTCCATGCAAAAAGTGTAGCCCCCCGCACCCCGGGCGCGCAAGCGCGTAACGGTCACACCCCACTTGACGCCGCTCCCGCGCCCTCCTATGCTCTACACAGATGGCCAAGATCCTGGTGGTCGACGACGAGGTCCCGTTGACCGAGGTCCTGCGGGAGTGCCTGCAAGGAGAGGGGCACGACGTCGTCGTCTGCCACGACGCGACGGAGGCCGAGCGCGCCGCGCTCCAGGAGAACCCCGACCTCGCGCTGATCGACTACCTGATGCCGCGCAAGACCGGGGTCCAATTGCTCTCCGACCTGCGCGCCCGCGAGGAGACCCGGCTGCTCCCGGTCCTCCTCATGAGCGGCACCGAGGCGGTTCGCTTCGCGGGGCAGATCCCCCCCGAGCCGCGCGTGCGCTTCCTCCTCAAGCCCCTGGACATGGACGCCCTCGTGACCATGGTGCGGGAGATGCTCGATCCGAACAGCTGGTCCGCGGGCATCTAGGCCCTGCTGACCCTCGCGGTGTTCGCCGTCGCCTTCCTTTATTCGTGGGCCACGCGGGCGCGTCCGGCTACATCGCCGCGACGACCTTGTTCGGCCTCGCGCCCGAGACGGTCAAGCCGACGGCGCTGGCCCTCAACATCCTCGTGGCCGCGATCGCGGCCGGGCAGTTCCGGCGGGCGGGACATTTTTCCTGGAAGCTGTTCTGGCCGCTCGCGCTGACCTCCGTGCCGTTCGCCTTCCTCGGCGGCTGGCTCGACCTGCCCTCGGAGGCCTTCAAGATCGTCGTCGGCCTGGTCCTGCTGTTCTCCGCCGCGCGCTTCCTGCTCGATCCTCCGGCGGAGGCCGGATCGGCTCCTCCGTCCCTGCCGACGTCCCTCGGCGTGGGCGCGGGCCTCGGCCTGCTCTCCGGCCTCACCGGCACGGGCGGCGGCATCTTCCTCACCCCGCTCGGAATCTTCCTGCGCTGGGACGCGACCAAGACGATCGCGGCGGTCTCCGCGGCCTTCATCCTCGTCAATTCCGCGGCGGGCCTGGCCGGGCATCTCAGCCGGGCGAAGGCCTTCCCGGACGCGGCCTGGCCCCTCGCCCTCGCCGCCGTGACCGGCGGCTTCGCGGGCTCCTACCTCGGCAGCACGCGCCTGCCCCACGCGGCGATCAAGCGCCTTCTGACGCTCGTCCTCGCCATCGCCGGCTTCAAGCTCATCCTCGCCTGAAGCGCTATAATCAGGCCATGCCCGTCATCGCCAAGACCGCCGGCCTGCTGGCCCTCTCCAACGTCTTCATGACCTTCGCCTGGTATGCGCACCTGCAAAACCTGAGCGGCTCCAAGTGGTACGTCGCCGCCCTCATCAGCTGGAGTATCGCGCTGTTCGAGTACCTGCTGCAGGTCCCCGCCAACAGCATCGGCCCAGCTCAAGATCCTGCAGGAGGTCATCACCCTGAGCGTGTTCGTCCCGTTCTCGGTGCTGTACATGAAGGACGCCCTGCGCCTCGACTATGTGTGGGCGGCCTTGTGCCTGCTCGGCGCGGTGTACTTCATCTTCCGCGGCGCGATCCCGGCCTAGGCCGCGGCGAGGAAGTACCGCTTCCGGAAGTAAAGCGCGGCGTCCACGAGCAGGATGAGGGCCGGCACCTCGACGAGGGGGCCGATGACGGCGGCGAAGGCCTGGCCGGAGTCGATGCCGAACACGGCGACGGCCACCGCGATGGCCAGCTCGAAGTTGTTGCTGGCCGCGGTGAAGGACAAGGTCGCCGTCTTCGCGTAATCCGCCCCGGCCTTGCGGCTCAGCCAGAAGCTCAGCAGGAACATGACGACGAAGTAGATCAGCAGCGGGACCGCGACGCGCAGCACGTCGAAGGGCAAGGCCACGATGAGCTTGCCCTTGAGGCTGAACATCACGACGATGGTGAAGAGCAGGGACAGCAAGGTGAGCGGGCTCACGCGCGGGATGAAGACGGCCTCATACCACTCCCGGCCCTTCGTCCGCAGAAGCGCCCACCGCGTGGCCATGCCCGCGACGAACGGAATCCCGAGGTAGATCGCCACGCTCTCCGCGATCTGCAGCATGCTCACGCTCACCGCGCTCCCCTCCAGGCCGAGCCTCGGGAGGAGGACGCCGATGAAGAACCAGGCGTAGACGCTGAAGAAGAGGACCTGGAAGACGCTGTTGAAGGCCACCAGCCCCGCCGCGTACTGCGTGTCGCCCTCGGCGAGCTCGTTCCAGACGATGACCATGGCGATGCAGCGCGCCAGGCCGATCATGATCAGGCCGACCATGTACTCGGGATAGCCGCGCAGGAAGGCCACGGCCAGGACGAACATCAGGACCGGGCCGATGACCCAGTTCTGGACGAGCGAGAGGGCCAGGACCTTCTTGTCGCGGAACACCTCGCCGAGTTCCTCGTAGCGCACCTTGGCCAGCGGCGGGTACATCATCAGGATGAGGCCGACGGCGATCGGGATGTTCGTCGTCCCGGACTGGAACCGGTTGACGAAGGCGGGCACGCCCGGGAGGAAGAAGCCGAGGCCCACGCCGAGCGCCATCGCGGCGAAGATCCAGCCGGTCAGGTAGCGGTCGAGAAAGGAAAGCCGCGAGGCGCTCATTTTTCCGCCTTGACCGCCCGGGCGATCAGGTCCTTGACCTTCTCCTCGACGAGGTCGCGGATCTTGCGGAAGTCCTCGGGGGGCATGTGCTTCGGATCGGGGATGGCCCAGTCCTCCTTGCCCTTGGAGGGCACGAACGGGCAGGCGTCGCCGCAGCCCATCGTGATCACCCAATCCCACTTCTGCTTGGGCAGCTCGTCGAGGCCCTTGGAGCGGTGGGAGGACATGTCCACGCCCTTCTCCTCCATCAGCGCCACGGCCGTCTCGTTGACCTTGCCGCTCGGCCTCGAGCCGGAGCTCCAGGCCGCGACCTTGCCCGCGCCGTGGCGCCGGGCGAAGCCCTCGGCCATCTGGGAGCGGCAGGAATTCTCGATGCAGACGAACAGCAGGGTCGGAAGGGGCTTCATGGGCACTTCTCCTTGGCCTTGAGCGTTTTCTTGAGCTTGACTTGGTCCCGCTTGAGGTCGGCGATCTCGGCGAAGCACTCGCCGAGGCAGCCGACGAGGCGGGCGTGGACTCGGCCGGCGGGCTTGGCCAAGGCGTAGTGACGCCACTTCCCCTCGCGCCGGAACACGACCAGGCCCGCGGCGCGCAGGAACGCGAGATGCTGGGACACCTTGGGCTGGGGCTCGCCCAAGACGGCCATGAGGTCGCAGACGCAGACCTCCCGGCCCGACAGCAGGCCGAGAATGCGCAGGCGCGTCGGGTCGGCGAACGCCTTGAAGAGCAAGGTATTCATATTCGTTTATACGAATATGATACCACCCCGGACCGGGCGCGTCAACCTTTCTTGTCTTCGAGCTTCTTGTGCTCGCGGCCCAGGCGCCACGAGGCGTACAGCCAGAGCAGGGCGAGCGGAATGCCGAGCAGGGCCGCGCCCGTCGGGCCGCCCTGCAGCCACGCGACCCCGAGCAGGAGCAGTCCCGCGAGCCCGCGCGCGAAGCGGTAGACGAACATCTCGATGAAGGCTTTCACGCGGTAGATCACGTCGCGGTCGGTCGCCGAGTAGGTGGACTCCTTCGCGGTCTTGAACCAGGTGTAGCGGGTCACGCCGTCGAGGCCGAAGAACACGGCGGCGACCCCGAGCGTGGGGGCCATCGGGTAAAGGGCGAACAGGGCCAGGTTGACCAGGCCGGCGGTCATCAGGCTCCCCCCCGTGCCGATCTTGCGCAAGGTGAGCCCGACGAGAAGGCTGCTCGCGGTGAACGAGGCGAGGCTCGTGTAGAAGTTCACGTTGGCGAACATCTGCGCCATGCCGGCCGGGTCGCCCTTGTAGGCGGCCGCGGCGGCGACGCTGTAGAGGTAGTTCGTGATGTCCGGGACCAGGCGCTCGAGGGCGACGATGACCGTCAGGAAGATCAGGAACGGGGAGCCCATGATCGTCTTGAGGATCCCTTTCGCGGGCGCGGCGGCCCCGGGCTCCTCCTTGGCCGCGGGAGCCGCGCCGCGGCCCTTCGCGCGGCTCTCCATGTAAAGGAAGATCGGCAGCACCGCGGAGAAGATCCCGGCCGCGACCATCAGCATCGGGATCGGGCCCATCGAGCCGACGACGAGCTTCATCAGCAGGGCGCCGGCGATCGAGCCGAGCGGGGCGCCGGCCGCGATCAGGCCGAACACGCGCTTGGACTCGTCGCGCGTGAACACGTCGTTCGCGTAGGTCCAGAACAAGGTCGCCGACATGATGCCGAACACGTCGGTCCACAGGAAGTAGCCGAAGGCGACGGACGGCAGGGCGGTCGCCGAGACGGCGAACGCGCCGGCGACCAAGGTCGCGGCGAGCATGGCCAGCGAGCCGCCGATGAGGAGCTTGCGCGGGGCGCGGGAGAAGCGGCTGTAGGCGAAGACGACGGCGCCGGTGAGGGCGGCGCTGGCCATGTAGACCCAGGGCAAGGTCTCGGGCCCGAACTTCGTCATCAGCAGGGCGCCGCGCGCGGGGCCGATGATCGAATAAGCGGCGATCGTGAGGAAATTCCAGGCGAAGGCGGCGACGACGAGGGGACCGGAGCCGTCAGACATGGCGGCTCTCCAGCGGGCGACGAGAGGGACTTTCTTCGCGGGAACGGACGGCGGCGCGGGAGACAACGGCGGGGACTCCGAATAACGGCCCGGGACGGGCGACTCGTCGGAAGGACGGCGAGGCGTCTCGCCGGAGAAGACCTCGTCCCCGGCCTGCTTCGCGTCCGAGACCGGCTTGTCCGGCACGGAAGCGGCGGTCAGGCGGGAGGCGGCGGCGGCGAGGACGGGGCGGGCGCTGATGACCGGCGTTTTCACGGAAAGAACGGGCGTTATCGCCTGTGGAACGGATAACGCAACGGCAACGGATTGGGGATAGATCGACGGCGCCACCGGGAGCTGACTCAGGGACGGAGTTAACGACGGAGAGAGGGAGCTCGACAACGGAAGGGTGATGCCGGAACTGCCGGAAATAGGAACGGCCGCCGGAACGGAAACCGACCCCGCTGGAGCTATCACGGCTCGCACCTGAGCGAAGGACTCGGCGGGAAGGGATACGGCAATGCACAGCCAAACGGCGATCATCCGGCGCATTCCTCAAAGGGTATCCCAACGACCCGTCCCCTTCCCAGGGCCGTAAGGGCAATCCCATCCTATCGTTGGACCTACCCTTCAAGACGGGATTCCAACACCTTTCGTGTTTCGCCCCAGGAGCGGGTCAAGGCTTCGGACATGGCGCCCGGTTTGCGCACCGCGTCGAGAAGAGGGAACGACGAAGACTTTCCTCTCGACCAATTCCCCTCTTTATCCAAGAGCAAAGTCCCCTCGGTCGCGATCAAGCCCGGCTTCTCGATCTTGATCCTCCCGTCCCGGAACCGCTCGTCGAGCGAGTCCATGATCCAGCCGACCGCGCGCCGCTGGATCCGGCGGCGGCGCAGGCGGGCCCAGTCGGCGATGAAGGCGAGGCCCCGGAGGACGTCGTAGTCGTAGAAGCGCGGGAAGCCGACGTCGAGGAACGACGGGTCCATCAATCGACCGTCCCTCAAGCGGAACGCCAGGCGCCTTTCGATCAAATACTCCGCGCCGCGGTCCACGAAATGCTCCTCGATGGGCGTAAGAGGACGGCCCGCGGCGAGGACCGCCTCGAGGGCGGGCACGGTCGACTGGATCGAGGAGGAGCCCCCCTTCTCGTACGACTTGTCGTCGCAGTTGAGGCCGCCGTCGGGCAGTTGATAGTGGAGGAACCACGCCCGCATCCACGGCGCCCGCGCGTCGAGGTCGAGGCCGCAGGCCGCCAAGGCCTGGTACATGTTGCCCAGGGCGCAGTGGCACAGGCCGTCGCGGTGATAGTCCTTGCCGGGCGGCATGGGCTCTCGCGGGTTGGGGAACCAGCGGACGTACTTGGCCTCGATCGCGGCGAGAATCGCCTCCGCCGCTTCCTTGGGGATCGCGTCGGCGCGGCCGAGCTCCCACAGCAAGGTCATGTGCCACCACGGGGAGTCCCACTTCGGCCAATAGGGGTCGAGGGCGAGGCTGTCCTTCGCTTTCTTCGAAGCCAGGTAGGCCGCCGAGACCGCGATCCAGCTCTCGATCATGTCCGGGGCTTGCGGGCGACGCAGTCGCGGACGCACGGGGCGATGAACAGGCTCTCGGGGCGCCGCGCGGCGGCCCGCCACGCGGCCGCGGTGCGGCGCGCCGCCGCGGGCGTGAAGGGGCGCAGCTTGCCCAGGCGGGGCATCACGCCGAGGAAGTACCACGACGCCCAGGTCCAGACCGCGGAGCCCGGGAAGCCGGTCTTGAGGTTGGGATATGCCTCGGTCGGGACGAGGCCGGCGCGCTTGTACAAGGCCGGCAGGCGCCCGCCGACGCTCGCGTCGCCGCCCTGCGTCTCGAAGAAGACCCGGTCGGCCGCCATCATCGCGTCCCAATCCTTCGGCTTCGGATACAGCGCCATCGTCGCGCGATGGTAATCCTGGATCGCGATGCGCCCGCCGGGCTTGAGCGCGCGCGCCAGCTTGCGCAGGTGCTTCTCCGGCTCGGGCAGGAACAGGAACACCCAGCGCGCGAAGATCAGGTCGTATCTCCCGTCCGGCAGGGGCGCGTCGACGAGGTCGGTCTCCCAGATCGTCCCGGCGCCGCGCCCGTCGCGCGCGCACAGGCGGCGCAGGCGCGCGGCAAAGGGCCGCGAGCGCTCGACGGCGTCGACGGGGCCCTGCACCCGGCGCCTCAGCTCCAGGTGCAGGGAGCCCTGGCCGGGGCCGATCTCCAGGACCTTCCAGCCGGGCTCGACCCCGAGGCGGTCGAACAGCGCGAGCGACGCCGGATCCCAGAGCTTCGCCTGGAACCTCAGGCGCGCGGCTTCGCCGCGGGAGTCGCCGAGCAGATAGCGGTAGCGGGCCATGGGTCAATGATAGCAAAGGCCCTTGACAACTCCCTCATATGTGACTATAATGGTTACAGTATGGCGGCCAACTCCCGATTCGCCGTGGCGGTCCACGCCCTCTCGATGCTCGCGGTCCACAAGGACGAGCGTCAGACCTCGCGCGACATCGCGGGCTCCGTCGCGACGAACCCCGTCGTGATCCGCCGCCTGCTCGCCCAGCTCGCCCGCGCCGGCATCGTGGAGTCGTCCCACGGCGCCAAGGGCGGCTTCCGCCTCGCCCGGCCCGCCGCCCGCGTCTCCCTCCACGACATCTACCGGGCCGTCGAAGAGGGCGCCTTCTTCGTCCAGCACGAGAAGCGCAACGAGAAGTGCCCGCTGGCCTGCCGCATGCAGAAGATCCTCGCGGGCGTGTTCACGCGCGTCGAGTCGAAGGTCCTGCCGGAGCTCAAGCGCACCACCTTGGCCGACATCGTGGGAGAGATCGACCTGCCGGCCTGATTTTTTTTAACCTCGAATGTAACAGGAGAAGATACATATGATGACCGCAACCGCCGAGAAGACCGTCCTGCCGGAGACCCTGCTGAACGCCCTGAACTGGCGCTATGCCGTGAAGAAGTTCGACGCCGCCGGCCGCATCCCGCTCGATAAGTGGGAGGCCCTCGAGGAGTCGCTGCTGCTGTCCCCCTCCTCCTATGGCCTGCAAGCCTGGAAGTTCCTCGTCGTCGAGGACAAGGCTCTGCGCGCCAAGCTCAGGCCCGCCTCCTGGGACCAGAGCCAGATCACCGACGCCGACAAGCTCGTCGTCTTCCTCGTCAAGAAGGACGCGGGCCCCGAGGACGTGCAGCGCTTCGTCGACCGCATCTCCGAGGTGCGCCGCGTGCCCGCCGAAACGCTCGAGGGCTACAAGCAGATGATGCTCCAGTCCATGTCCCTGCCCCCGGAGAAGGTGGAGGCGTGGCTCACCCGCCAGGTGTACATCGCCCTCGGGAACTTCCTGACCTCCGCGGCTCTGCTCGGCGTGGACGCCTGCCCGATGGAGGGCTTCGACAAGGACGAGTACGACAATATCCTGGGCCTGCGCGAGCAAGGCTGGAAGTCCGTCGTCGTCGCGACGGCGGGGGTGCGCGCCTCCGACGATGCCTACGCGAAGAGCAGGAAGGTCCGGTTTCCCAAGGCCGAGATCGTCGCCAAGGTCTGACATGAAGGCCATCCTGGTCCGGGCGTACGGCGGTCCCGAGGTCCTCTCGCTCTCCGAGGTTCCCGCGCCGTCGCCCGGGCCGGGACAGGTCCTGGTCGCGCTCAAGGCGATCGGGGTCAACCCGGTGGACGTCTATCTGCACACCGGCAACTACACGCGCAAGATCGCCTTGCCCTACACGCCCGGGACCGACGCCGCCGGCGTCGTCGAGGCCGCGGGCGCGGGCGCGCCGTTTAAGCCCGGCGACCGGGTCTACGTCTACGGCGCCGTCTCCGGCGTCTACGCGGAGAAGGCCGTCTCCGACGCCGGCCGGACCTATCGCCTGCCGGACGCGCTGACCTTCGAGCAGGGCGCCGCGATCGGCGTTCCCTTCGCGACCGCCCACCGCGCCCTGTTCCACGGCGGCCAGGCCGTCCGCGGCGAGACCGTCCTCATCCACGGCGCCTCCGGCGGCGTGGGCGTCGCCGCCGTCCAGCTCGCCCTCGCGGCCGGGCTCGACGTGATCGGGACGGCGGGCGGGCCGGAAGGCGTCGCTTTCCTGAGATCGCTCGGCGTCAAACGCGCGCTCGACCACCGGGCCCCCGGCTACCTCGAGGGGATCTCGCCGGACCTGATCGTCGAGATGCTGGCCAACGCGAACCTCGCCGAAGACCTGAGGATCGCCGCCTTCCGCGGGCGCATCGTGATCGTCGGCAGCCGGGGCGAGGTCACCCTCGACCCGCGCGCGACGATCACGAAGGACCTCACGGTGCGCGGCATGAGCCTGTTCAACATGAGCGACGCCGAGCGCGCGGCGGTGCACGCCGACCTCGGACGGGGCTTCGCCTCCGGGACGCTAAAGCCGGTGATAGGCCGGAAGTTCGCGCTCGCCGACGCGGCCCAGGCCCACGCCGCGGTCATGGCGCCCGGCGCGCGCGGCAAGATCGTCCTGATCCCCTGAGCGGGCCGCGTCCAGCGCCCGGCCCCAGCGGATCGCGACGGCCCATATCCCCGCGCCGAGGGCGGCCTTGGCCCAAGGCCCCGCCGGGGAGCCCTGGCTCGTCACCAGCCACATCGCGCCGAGCATCAGCGGCAGCTCGAGCAGGAGGCGGTTGCGGACCGCGGCGGACGGCTCCGAGCGGAGCTTCGTCCTCCCGAACACCGGCGGCATCGGCGCGCGCGGGGGCGCGCCCGCCGGCCGCCAGCCGTTGGGCATGACCCACAGCTTGAGCTTGTCCGTCCACGCGGGCGCGTCGAGCGCGTCCCGCCACAGCAGGGCCCAGTACTGCGCGTTGATCGCGACCGGCGACCAGGTGTCCAAAGGACGGAGCACCCCGTAGACGGGCGGCTCGACTTCCTCGGCGTAAGTCCCGAACAGCTTGTCCCAGACGATGAAGGTCCCGCCGAAGTTCTTGTCGAGGTACGCCGAGTTGATGGCGTGATGGACGCGGTGGTGGGTCGGCGTGTTGAGCCAGGACTCGATCCAGCGCGGCAAGCGCTTGATGACGCGCGTGTGCGGGATGAGCTGGATCAGCAGATGGAGGCCGATCAGCGGAAGGACGACCTCGGCCCGCGCGACCAGCGCCAGCGGCCAGTAGAACAGGAACGAGGCCAGGCGCTGGGTCACGCTCGCGCGCAGGCCCACGGTGTAGTTCAGCTCGTCGCTCGAGTGATGCGGCGCGTGGGCGGCCCACAGGACGTTGATCCCGTGCCCGGCGCGGTGGAACCAGTAGAACAGGAAGTCGACGGACAGGTACAGCGCCGCGAAGGACGCGGGCGTCGTTCCCCAGTCGGCCAAGGGCCAGCGCGCGCGCAGGCCGGTGAACAGCTCGAAGGCGAGGGCGGCCACGGCGACGTTGACCACCTGATGGCCGATCGCGGTGCCGAAGTTCGCCATCGCGTCGTCGAACCGGTAATAGCCGTTTTTCTGGTATAAACAGTAGGCGGCCTCCAGGGCGACGACGGCGAGCACGGCGGGGGTCGCGACGACGTAGACGTTCATATCCATCCCGATACGATAACGGCAAAACGATCTCCCGTCGTTAACCTATGTTAATCCGCCACCCGAAGATCTTCGCCGCCGTCCGCCGCCTGGCGCCGGTGCCCCCCGAGCAATGGCTCAAGCTCGAGGCGCACCTGCGGCCCCGGCGCATCGGCAAGGGCGGGCGCTTCCTCGAGCCGGGCCAGCCGTCGAGCGAGGCCGCCATCGTCGTCTCCGGCCTCTTCCGCTTCTACTACACCGACGCGGACGGGCGCGAGGCGACGAAGGCCTTCCGCGGCCCCGGCGAGATGGTGGCGGCCTACGCCGAGCTGCTCGACGCGCGCCCCTCGCGCACGACGATCGAGGCCCTCGAGGACTCGGAGCTGCTCGTCGTCCGCTACGACCGCTTCACCGCGCTGTACAAGGCTCACGCCTGCTGGCAGGAACTCGGCCGCGTGATCGCCGAGGACCATTACCGCCAGCGCGAGCGCCGCGAGCAGGAGCTGCTGCTCGATTCGGCGACCAAACGCTACCGGACCTTCCTGCGGGAGAAGCCGGAGCTCGCGGCGAAGCTGCCCCAGAAGCTCATCGCGTCTTACCTCGGCATCACGCCGGTGGCGCTGAGCCGGATCGCCGCCGCCGGGCGGCGCCGGAGGGGCTCTTGAATCGGCCATCCCCACTATTCACAGACGACTCGCTGAAAACTGTTGTCAACAACAGTTTTCGGACGGCCTGTGAATAGCGGTGAGGGGCGGCCGCAATATCGGGGGCGGTTCTCGTCGAGATTAGGCTAGAATCTTTCCGATGGGGATTCTCGAGGACTGGGGCTGGGACGCGCGGTGGGCCGAGGAGTTCGGCGGCGACGCCGCGAAAGGCCTTTTCCCCGCTCGCCTGATCGAGGAGCAGCGCGGCCTCTTCCAGATCATGTCGGAGCAGGGCGTGAAGTCCGCGCGCACGCCCGGCAACATGCGCCACAAGGCGGCCGACCGCGCCGGCCTGCCCGCCGTCGGCGACTGGGTCAGCGCCGAGTCGGTTCCCAACGAGAAGGTCGTCCTGATCCGCCGCATCCTCCCGCGCCGGACCAAGCTCTCGCGCAAGGCCGCCGGGGAGACGATGGAGGAGCAGGTGATCGCCGCCAATCTCGACACCGTCCTGGTCATGACCGCGCTCAACGCCGACTTCAATCCCCGGCGCCTCGAGCGCTTCCTGACCGTGAGCCGGGAGAGCGGCGCCGAGCCGGTGCTGATCCTCAACAAGCTCGACGCCTGCGCGGAGCCCGGGCCGTTCCTCGCCGAGGCGCGTCAGGCCGCCGGCGACGCCGCCGTGGTCGCGATCAGCGCGAAGACGGCCGCGGGGCTCGACGCCCTCGCGGCGTGGATCAAGCCCGGGCGCACGGTCGGCCTCATCGGATCCTCGGGCGTGGGCAAGTCCACCTTGGTCAATCGTCTGGCCGGCAACGAGGCGTTGAAGACGGCCGAGACGCGCGCTTCCGACGAGCGCGGCCGCCACACGACGACGCACCGCCAGCTGTTCATCCTTCCCGGCGGCGGCATCCTGCTCGACACCCCGGGCATGCGCGAGATGCAGTTCTGGGACGCCGAGCAGGGCCTGAAGAAGACCTTCGACGACATCGAGGCGCTGGCGCCGTCGTGCCGCTTCAAGGACTGCGCCCACGGCTCCGAGCCCGGCTGCGCGGTGAAGGCCGCCGTCGAGGCGGGGACCTTGCCCGCCGACCGGCTCGCGTCATGGACCAAGCTCAGGCGCGAAGCGGCCCACGAGGCGGCCCGACGCGAGGCTCCCGCCGCGGTGACCGAGAAGCAGAAGTGGAAGGCCATCCATAAGGCAGCGCGCAAGCACATCAAAGAGAAACGGAAATGAGCGCCGATCTTCTCGGCGGGGCGGGCGAGGGGCTTTATCTCTTCGCCCTCTGCCACATCCTCGCCCGCGTGGAGATCCACATCGAGGGCGCCCACGGCTGGGCCGTCAACCTCCCCACCTGGCGCTGGGGCCCCGAGTGGTGGCTCAATCTCACCAATGGCAAGGAGCTCACCGGCTATCACCTGTGGCTCACCTTGTTCCTGATCGGGATGTTCCATCTGCCGCTCGCGTTCGCGGGCTTCTCGCTCGCGCTATGGGCCAAGTGCCTGTCGTCGTACATGCTCGTCACCGCGGCGTGGGACCTGCAGTGGTTCGTCTGGAACCCGGCGTGGGGCTTCGACGCGCTGCGCACGCGCGAGGTGGCGTGGTTCCGCCGCAAGATCGGCGGCCTGCCCGTGGATTACTTCATGGGCTACGCGGTCTCGGGAATCCTGACCGCGCTGATATGGTCCCCCGGCCTCGAGCTGTGGGCCGGCCGCACGCTCGCCGTGCTGCTCCTGAGCGTCCTGTCGATTCCCGCGGCCCGCTTCAGCCGTTAAACGAAACATGAGGCGCTCCTCAGCGGAGAAATAAAAACGCTTTAGAGCTTCTCTTTCCTCACGGTCGAGCCCCCGAAGAGAGCCTTCATGCCCCGCCAAGAGTCGGTGAATATCCGATAGACGCCGCCCGAGTAATCCGTGCCCGTAGTGGCTCCGATGTAGACACCCACCGATCCGTACCACCGTGAGAAATATTTCCGGCGGAACACGTCGCTCTCGCGCGCCGTGATCTCCTGGCGACCGACCGCCAGCGTCCAGGACAGGCCGAACATGTGATCGGCGCGCAACCCGTAGTCGATGACCTTCATCTGGGCTGTGACGCGCGGTACCACCGTCCTTTCGGGCGGCCCGAAGAAGGTAGGAGTTTGCACGTCGCTGAAGAAGTGCATACGCGCCCAGTTGGTGTACGAGCCATAGGCCTCGAGCCGGCCGATGCTATAGTCGGCCTTCGAGTCGTCCAAGAAGTGCAGGAAGGCCGGGCCGCGCCAGCTGTAGAGCGTGGCGAAGGCCTGCAGGGGGAAGGCGCTGACTATAAGGTGGCCCGAGGCGTCGGGCCGGCCGCGGCGCGGCAGGTCCCAGGCGCCGAACTGTCCCTCGAGCATGGTCGTTCCCAGGCCGAGGCCATAGCGCGACTCGTAGAGCCCGAACTCGCCGACGCGCGCCAACTGCGAGCCTGTCCGGGCTTCCCCTCCGACGCCGCCCATGCGCAGCCAGTAGGCGGAGGCGTCTCCGGCGGCCAGCAACAGGAAGCTACAGAGCCAGACGCTTCTCAATATCTTCCCCGAGGCCGGCGTCTTTGTTGAGCCTGCGCACGAACGAGGCGCGTTTTTCCCAATGCTTGGCCAGGCGCTTCCACTTCGCCGCCTCATAGGTCTGCGCGAGAGCGTGGTAGGCCGGCTCGTACCAGGGCGCGTCGACGAGGAGCCTGCGCAGGTGATAGAGGGCCTCGTTCCACTTGTGCGCACGGGCGGCGTTCTCGTACTCCCGGAAGATCGCGTCCGCATCACCGGGCCGGTCGCCGCCGGCGTTGCGCGCTTCGATGAAGGCGCGGAGTTGCTCGTCGGTGAGATCGCGGGGGTCGAGGTCCGACGACTTGGAGAAAGCGGCCAGATGCCACTTCGCGTCGCGCAGGCGTCCGCCTCGCGCCGCGGCCAGATAGAGGCCGTAGTAGAGAACCCGCGGATCCAGGTCCGACTCCAGCGCGGCGGTGAAGTGGCTGGCGGCCCGGAGCAGGTCGCCCTGCGCCAGATACTCGGCGGCGGGCTCCGCGAGGTTGGCGTTGTGGGCCAACAGCGCCGCATCGATGACATCGCGGTCCTTAGCCAGATGCGCCGCACCCAGGTAGGCCAAGGTCTCGGGCTTCGAGGTCTGCGATATCTCGACGGTGAAGCGGGCGATGCCCTTGCCCGCCGCCGTTCGCGCCTCGAGGATCAGATTCTCGCCTTCACGGCAACTGATGTGAAGGTCCGGGTTGCTCGAGGTCACGCGGGTGAACCGGGAATTCAAGTTGTCGAGCAGCGCCTGCGAGCCGCAGATCGGCGAGCCGCCATGCAGCTCGACGTAGATCGGCAAGGCGGGAAGGTCGTAGGCCGCGGCGGGCGCCGCCAGCAGGAGCAGGAACAGGAAGCCCATTTCCGTGAGACTATCAAATTTATTGGAAATGTAATATCCTCCAGGCGATGCGCGGTGAACTCCTTACGCTGCTCCTTCTCCTCGCCCCGCTTCCGGCCGGTGCCCAGTCGCTCTCCGAACTCTGCAGCGTCGCCAATGCTCCCTCTTGTCCCGGCTACGGTACCATCGGCGGCGGCAAGCCTGAAAGCGGCTGGGGCTATGAGGACAAGGGGCCGGTCTGCGATTCCGAATGCCAGCGCCGGGCCGCGGAGCGCCACGCCGCCGCGTACAGCAACATGCTGCAGATCAAGCCCGTGGCGGAGCTCGACGACGTCGGCATCCGCGAAGGGCGCACGGTCAAGGCCGCGCTGCAGGCCGACTATCAGGAGCACCTGGCCATCATGGCTTTCGGCACGCTCTACGTCGGGCGCACGTTGATCAGTCCCTGGTGGGCCCTCGGCTCCTTCGCGGTCGTCGTCTTGCCGCACCTCCACCTCGAGCGCTACGTGCCCGTCGTGACGTCGAGTTGGGACAACTGGACGCTCGCCGCAAAGAAGGTGGATAAGGGAGCAAAGCCCAAGAATTGTCCTACAGGCACGCTGCCCATAGACAAAGATGAGAGAATCCCACGCGAGCATCATGGTAAACTTAAAAAACAGGTTGGCGCCGGGCCTGCCGATTGGACTGGCATCACACCTGATGGACGTATCATTACGAATGACGAAAAGGGCGAAGCGCGAGATAACGGACCGTACGAATCCTTCCTGCCCTAAACATGAACGACTTTAAATTCAGCCTCGCTTTTCGTGTTTTCCATCCGAAGGCTTCCATCGCAGATATCGACACTGCTGTCGGTCGCAAGGCGAATTATAAACAGGAAGTCGGCAAGCCCCGCAAGACTCCCAAGGATGAGCCGCTCAAGGGCGTCTACGATCAGACGTACTGCTGTTATGAGCTCGTTGAAGGCAGACGGGATACCTTCGAAAAATCTCTTCGCAAATGGACGCGCACCTTGGGAAAACGCAAGGCGGCGCTCCAAAAGATACGCCGCAGCGGCGGGAGGCTGGAATACTACCTGATCCTTCTGCTCGAGGGTAACGCCGGCATCGTTTTGGAAGATCTCGACCTTCGCGAAATGTCAGCCCTGGGCATCCAACTCGCCCTGGATATCTACCCTTAAACACCTTTTTTGAAATTCCATGATTCCAGGGTGGGCCGTCGGCACCTTCGCTGTCGTCGTGGTCTTGCCGCGGCTCCATCTCGAGCAGCAGCCGACCAAGCCTCCGGATCGGACCAAACGACCCCTCGAGAAATGAGCTATGGAATATAAAAAGATCGTCTACGTCGTGGAGTGTTACGACAACGAGACCGAGAAGCTGGTCTGGGAGCGCGAGATCGAGAACCCGGATCTGAAAGCGCTGCACCAGCTCTTCGCGGCCCCGGCCGACGATCTCGAGTTGTACTCCGGCGGCTTCGAGCTCGTGGGCGACCGGGTCCCCTATTTCGAGAAGCTCCTGGGAGAAAAGCTCGACCTGGAAAAGAACGCCTACTTCTTTTCCGCCGCCGGAATCAGCTAGCCGGCAAGCGCCGGGGCCGGGGCCGAGGCCGAGGGCGGGCGCTCAGCGGCCCGCGAGGATCGCGGCCAGGCGCGCGCGGGCGACCTGCTCGTGCGAGCGGCCCCAGCCGGCGTAGGCGCTCCACAGCTGATACTCGAGCAAGCGCCGCGCGTCGGCCAAGGTCCCCCCGGAGGCTTCCAGCGAGCGGACCTTCGCGGACACGGCGAGCCACTCGTCGAGGAAGAGGTCGAGCTCGGCGGAGCCCGGCGCCGACGCGGCGAAAGGCGCGAGCAGGCCCGGAGCGACGCCGCCGGTGAACCGCCTCGACAGCTCCCCGGCCGGCAGGTAGGAGCCCGGCGGCATGCCCCGCTTGGCCGCCCGCGCCGCGAGCAGGGCGTCCGCCGCCGCCGCGTCGAGGACCAACGGCCGCCGCGCGGCCTTCGGCGCCGTTCCCTTCGCGAGCGACTCCGCGTACGCCGACAGCAGCGAGAGCCAGCGCTCCGCCTCGCCGTAGTCGCGCTTGGGCAGCTCGGCCGTCTCCATGTCGCGCGCCGCGGACTTGCGGCCCTTGAAGGGCAGGCTCGCGCCGCGCAGCTCGAGCGATACGACGGCCTTGCCGTTCTCCATGCCCCACCAGCGCAGGCCGACGAAGGCGTGCTTCTCGCTGTCCGGGTCGTCCGCCGACGGCTGGTGCGCCTCCCCCTCCGCGGCGAGCAAGCCGGCGACGCGGCGGGAGCGGCCCGCGTGCCAGGGCTGCAGCGAGGCGTGCACGACGTTCTGGAAGCTGTCCTGGACCGCCCGGGCGTACAGCGCGTCGTTGAACGCCTGCAGGGCGGCCTGAAGCCCCTGGAGCTGCGCCCGCAGGGCCGCGGGCTCGGCCTTCACGAAGACGTGGTACTGCGTGCCGGCGTGGCCCGTGTCGCCGATGATGAGCCTCGTGCGGCCGAGCGCCTCGCCGACCGACGCGGCCGGCGTCGTCTTGCCGCTGACGATCTCGGGCTGGAGGAAGCGATGGCCCGGGATGTGCTCGTAGCCCGAGGGCGGCGCCTCCATGTCCGGGTGCTCGGCGAGGAAGTCCGGCGCGCCCGCGGCGCGCTCCATCAGGAGGAAGGTCTTGCCCTTCCACGCGGCCTGGGCCCCGCGCTCGGCGGTCACCGCCTTCTCGTACTTGTCGAGATAGGCGAGCTTGGCCTCCTTGCTCAAGGCCTCCCAGACCGCGCCGTCGCCTTTCGAGAACGGCGACAGCGCGCGGCGCAGGCCGTAGCCGGCCTTCGCGAAGCCCTTGAGGCCGGCCCGCACCTCGGCGACGAGCGCGGGGCGCAGCTCGACGGGCCGGTAATACTTGAAGAAGGTCCCGGACGAGTCGCGGTAATCCTGCGCGATGAGGCTGCCTTCCTGCTCGTTCTGGATGAAGACGCCGGCCTCGAGCGGACGGCCGGAAACGGAGCGCGCGGCGCCGGACAGGATCTCGGCGGCCTTGGCGCCGTCGAACAGCGCGGCGCCGGCGTCCTCCTCGGCGGGGGCGGCGGCCGCGGGCGGGCCGCGCGACGGCGAAGCGGGAACCGAGGCGGCGGCCTTGACGGGGACCAGCGCCGGAGCGGGCGCCAGGCCGGCGACGGGCGCGGGCAGGACGGGGATCGGGGCGATCGCCGCGGGCGACGCCGCGAGCGGCGACATGACCGGCGACAGGGATAACGAGGTCTGCGCGGGCGAGAGCAGGGGGACCGAAAGGACGGGCGCGCTGATCCGCGGCGCGGTCTCGACGCGCTCGACGACGACGCGGGCCTCGCCCGCCCGGCAGGGCGCGGCGGCGGCCAAGAATAGGAAGGCGACCAGGGACCGAGGGGCCATCGACGCCAGTGTAGCCCCGGAGAGGCTTCCGCGCCAGGGGCCCTTTAGGCCCCCCGCCCGGGGGGAGCGCAGGACCCAGAGCGGCGCGTCCGGAGCGCGGTAGAATAGGCCTATGAAGATCCTCCGGTCCTTGCTCGCCCTTTTCCTCGCTTTCCCCGCCGCCGCCCAGGTCCGCGTCGTCCCCGCACTTCAGGGCTCCGCCGCACCGGCCGTCACGGTCTTCTCCGCTCCCGCGATCTCCGCGCCTTCGATTGCCGCTCCTCTCTCCCCGGCCCTCGCCCCCTCCCTTCTCTCCGCCCCCGCCGCGCCCCAGGCGCCCGCCGCGGTCGTCCCCGCCGCGCTCCCGGCCCGCACCGTCCTCGGCCTGCGCGACGACGCCGACCGCCTGTACGCCGCACTCGCCGAGATCCACTCGAAGGAGAAGGCCAACGAGACGCCCGCCGCCCTCAACGCGCTCAAGCGCGCCTTGCTCCTCGACTTCGACGGCGTGCTGGCCGGCCTGCCGGCCGTCGAGCTGCCCGAGGGCCAGTCCCCGCGCGGGCGCGTGAAGGTCCTGCGCCGCGAGCGCGCCAAGGCCGAGCGCGCGGGCGAGCCGGTCCGCCTGGCCGCCGTCAGCGGCGAGCTCGCCGCCCTGCAGCTGCGCGTGGCGCGCGAGATGATCTCCGACGAGTCGCCGGTCGCGCCGAAGGCGTTCAAGCGCAACGCGGCCCTGTGGTCCTTGGTCGGCGCGCACAACAGCGCCGCCGCCTCCGCCGCCGAGGCGACCCGCCTCGAGGCGCTCGCCCGCGGCGAGGAAGTCTTCGGCGACGGCCGGCCCTACGTGGTCTGGAACCGCTGGTCGAACATCCACGCCGAGCTCGACGCCGCCGCGCGCCACGCGCGCAACGGCCGCCCCGCCGAAGCGCGCCAGGCCCTGCGCGCCGCCGCGGCGACCTTGCGTCAGGCTGGCCGCGACGCCGCGGACCTCAAGGCCGCCGCCGCCTTCGAGGCGCTGGCCAAGCGCCCGAAGTCCGACGCGATCCTCGCCGCCAAGGCGCTCGTTGCGCACCCCGAGGTGAAGACCCCGGCCCCGGTCCCCTACGAGAAGCTCTCCTCCGCGCTGCGCGCCCAGGTGCATGCCCTCGAGTCCTCGCGCGCCGACTACCTGGAGACGCTCGAGTTCGAGACGAGCCTGCGCCACGCCGAGGCCCTGCTCTCCTCTCCGCGGCCGTCGGCCGCGGACCGCGCCCAGGCGCGGGCGCGGCTGTCGGCCGCCGCCGAGTGGGCCGGGCGCGGCCGCGTCGAGGCCAAGCGCCTCGCGGCCCGCAACCTGGAGTCAGCCGTCGCGGCGCTCGACCGCGGCGACCTGAAGCTCGCGGCGCTGCACGCGACGTGGACCGTAGCGGCGCTCTCCGAGCGCCGCGCGGAGCTGTCCCGCATCGCGCTGTCGGTGCGCCGGCGCCTGCTGGGCGCGCTCTCCTAGCCGGGCGTCAGCGGAAAAGCCGGAAAAACGCCGACATCTCCATCGGGTACATCTCCTCGTCGCCCGGAGAGCGCACGGCGACGCCCAGGTCGGCCTGGCGCACTCCCAGCAGAGCGTACTGCGCCTCGACCGGATTCAGCTCGAGCGTCAGGACCCCCGTCGCGCGCAGGTCGGCGCTGGTCGTCACCCCGAGGACCTTCACGTTCTGCAGGATCGTCGCCGCGGTCTTCTCCTTGACGCCGGCGCCGTTGACGCGATCGAAGACGGCCAGGAGGTCCACGTGATCGCCGGGCTTGACGGTCAACAGCTGATCCTCCGGCACCGGGACCCCGACGGAGCGCCGCCCCCGCGCCGGACCGGCCTTGTCAAAAGACGACTTCGCGACCTTCAAGGCCCCGGCGGCCGGGGCCCGGACGGGCGCCTCGATGGAAATGGTGTTGGGCGCCCCTCCCGCCCCCGGCCCCATGACCAAAGCGGAAGGGTCGCGTACGTTCAAGGGAACGATGATGTCGGCGGGTTCGGTCGCCAGCGCGGCATCGGCGGGCTGAGCCGCGGCGCGCAGGCACGGGGCGGCGAGGAGTAGAAAGGCCAGCAAGGCGTCGTTCTTGGTCATTTCCGCACTATAGCCCCGGAATCGGTGCGGCGTCAAGGGATGGCGCACAACGCAACGACGGGAGGTCTGACCCCGGGATGCTAACGCCGATCTACAACGATAGATGATCACTCGTCCCGGGACGAGTGATCATCATTGAGAATAGATCAAGAGCTACCAGACGCGGCAGGCCTTCGGCGCGACCATAGGGTTGGGCCCCAGGCCCTCGATCTTGGCGCCGAGACCCCGCGGCGGGCAGTTGACGATGCGCGAAAGCGACACGGAGTCGGCTGCGTTGACGACTACGCGCGCGTAGGCCAGCGCGCGTCGATGTCAGCAATGAACAGATCGTGGTCCTTAGAGAACACCTCCCGGGACGCTTTCATGGATACGTCAATTCATGGAACGAGCTTGAAAGCTTTGCGAGAAATGCTCTTGATGCGCAGAAGGACATGTCGCCCGAGGAGATGAAGAAGGCGGGGCTGGAGCGGATGACGGCAGGGGCGGGTAAGAGGTAGGGGTGAAGCCCGGGGGGGCGCAAGCGCAAGGCGCCCCCCGGGCACGTCTCGTTCGCCCACCGTGTGCGTCACTCCCCAAGAAGGGGATAGTCAGGACGCGGCATTCTAGTCGTATTCAATAGCCTTGATCTTGCCGGCGACCGTGATCCCAGCTGCCTGCGATATCTTCAGTTGATAGTTAAAGTGCTTCACGTATCCCGGCAAGAGTCCCTGCCCGTCACCACCTGGCACCGCCCGGAAATCCTGCGCAAAGGCCTGTTTCCCTGATGAGTCCAGAAATGCGACTTCCACTATGGCCAGCCGCACTGTCCTGGCGGACTCATTGACGACTTCGCCCTCGAGCACTCCGTCGTGAAACGCCAGGTTTTTCAAGACCACCTTCATCTGTTCCTTTTCATCAGCAGGCTTCGAAATGAACGCTGACCGAGGCGCGCAGGCTATAGCGGCCATGCAACAGCCGAATATCAGGAGGCGGCGGATATCTCTCACGCGATTCTCCAGGGCGTCCTAGCGAAGCTGTAGAAAAAACCACTTCTTGGGCATTCCGCATCCAGCTACGTATTCCGGCCAAGCCGACCAGCGTTTCGGTGGGATGCCGACCACGCGCCCGGACCATGCCGACCACTTGTCGGAGCGTAGCGGCGCTGGGCGTCACGTCAATCTAGCATACATAGCTCCTAAGTGTTGGAATCTCCCGGATTTCAGGCTCATTCTGTATTGGACAAGTCTTCCTCTTGACTGGAGGCGGCCGAACGCGTACCATACCAGCGTGCCGATGCTCGCGCTTCTTCTCGCCGCCGCAGTCGCGGCGGCCCCTTCGCCAGATGCGGAGGCGCGCTACGTGAGAGGGAACGAGCTGGCGAACGCGGGAAGGGTCGAGGAGGCGAAGCAGGAGTACCTCGCCGCCATCGCCCTCGACCCCGAGCACCTCAAGGCGCGATTCAACCTCGCCGGCATCCTGCAGGGCCGGGGGGAGCACGCGGCCGCGCTGACCCAGCTCGACGCCGCCGTCGTCCTGCTCGACAAGGATCCCGCCTATGCTTACATCAAGGCCCCGGCGTTCCTCATGCGGGGCCGCGCCCGTCTAGCCCTCGGATCCCCGGCCGGGGCGCTCGAGGACCTGGACGCCTCGGTCTCGCACGACCCGAAGAACTGGGCCACCTACCTCGCTCGCGCGCAGGCCTATCGCCGGCTAGGGCAAGTAGAGGATGCGGAGCGGGACGAGCGGCGCGCCGAGGAATTGAGGCCGTCGGACCCGTACGTCCATTACAACGAGGGGAGCGCCCACTTGGCGGCGGGCCGATACAAGGAAGCCATCGCGGCGCTTTCGCGCGCGATCGACATCAAGCCGGACTTCATCCAGGCCTACAACAACCGGGCCATCGCCTACCTTCGCGATGGACAGATCGAGAACGCGCGCCGGGACCAGCAGCGGGTCCGTGAGCTCAGCGGCACCCCGCCTCGATAGCGGGACCCGGACCCAGTGACGACCCGGTGTCAGTTAGCCACCTCGCCCACGGCGAGACCCGCGCCTTCCATGAGATAGGCGCCTTTACGAAGTAGGAATTTCTAGCGCGCATTCCGCCCTTTCCACGACCGCGCGCTTAGCGTCGCACGACGGGCAGGCGCGCGCTGCCGGCCGCGTCCCGCGGGCGGTAAGCCGCGCCGACGGCGGCTGCCGCTCATACCATACGATTGAACCCGCCGTATTGTTCCCGGCCATGCCGCCTTTTGCAGGCCCCCGGCGATGGATGCGCACCTCTTGTTCATCATGGAGGGGCCTGTTATAATTTGTCGTACACGATGAGTCCGACCGTCTTTCGGTATAAGAGCTACAGGTTCTTTTTCTTCTCACGTGAAGAAGATCGCATGCATGTCCACGTTTCTTGTCCGGATGGAGAAGCGAAATATTGGCTTGAGCCGATCATATCACTGAATCAACACTGCGGCCTTTCACCAAGAGTCTTGAAGGAGATTCAAAAAGTCGTCGAGGAACATGAAGATGAGATCGTCCGCGCCTGGAAAAAACACTTTGGCCGCTGAAGTCCAAGATATTTCCAGGAATGGGATATGGCTGCTCATTCGGGGAAAGGAATATTTCTTGGCGTATGCGGACTATCCCTGGTTCAAGGAAGCGAAGCTGGCCGCGATATACAATCTCAAGCTGCTTCACGGGACGCACTTGCACTGGCCCGATCTGGATGTCGATCTGGAATTGGACTCGCTCCAGCAGCCCGGGAAATACCCCTTGGTCTACAAAATAGATGGAACCTGCGTGAGCGATGGCTCAACAAGCACGCTTTCGGCAAAAAAGGTTCGAAAGCCGTCCAAGCGGGGCGTAACCGCCAGTTCCCGCGCCAGGGGGACGTAAGGCCCGGACAGCAATCTGCCGAGGGTCACCAGACGCGGCAGGCCTTCGGCGCGACCATAGGGTCTCCGGGCTTGCAGGAGAACGCCTTCGCGAACTCGGCCGAGTTCGACAGCGGCCCGATCACGCGCTCGCGCGCGGCCGAGTGCGGGTCCACCGCGGCGAGCATGCGCGCGGCCTGCTCGGTGCGGTTCTGGCACCAGATCTGGGAGAAGCCCAGGTACAGGAGCTGGCGCGGCGTGAAGCCCTTCCACTTCTTCCGCGGCCCGAGCTTGTCCACGGCGAGGCCGGCGACGAGCAGGCCGCCGTTGTCGGCGGTGTTCTCGCCCAAGGTCAGCTTGCCGTTGAGCCTCACTCCCGGGATCGCTTCGTAAGAAGCATACTGGTCGACGAAGCACTGGGCGCGGCCCTCGAAGGCCTTGGCGTCCTCGGGCGTCCACCAGTCGTTCATGTTGCCGTTGAGGTCGAACTTGCGGCCCGAGTCGTCGAAGCCGTGGGTCAGCTCGTGGCCGATCACCATGCCGATCCCGCCGAGGTTCACCGCCTCGGGCATCTCGGGGTCGAAGAACGGGGGCTGGAGTATGCCCGCGGGGAAGTTGATGTCGTTCATCTGCGGGTTGTAGTAGGCGTTGACCGTCGGCGGCGTCATGTGCCACTCCTTGCGGTCGACGGGCTTGCCGATCTTATTCAACTGGCGCAGATGCTCGAAGTCGATCGCGGAGCGGATCGAGCCGACCAGGTCGGCGCGGTCGATCTTGACCGTCGAGTAGTCGCGCCATTTCTCGGGATAGCCGACCTTGTTGCCGATCGCGGCGAGCTTGGCCAGCGCCTTCTCCTTCGTCGCCGGCGTCATCCAGTCGAGGCCGGAGATGTCGTCCTTGAGGGCGGCCTCGACGGCGACGACGAGGGCGTCCATCTTCTTCTTCGTCGCGGGAGGATAGGCCTTCTCGACGTAGCCGCGGCCGAGGTCCTCGCCGAGCATGCCGTCGACGAGCTCCACGCAGCGCTTCCAGCGGGGCTTGAGCTCCTTGGCGCCGGTCAGGCGCCGGCCGTAGAAGTCGAACTTCTCCTCGACGAAGGCGCGGCCGAGCCAGAACTGCGAGCCGGAGAGCACGCGCCAGCGCAGGTAGGCCTTGAGGTCGGCGAGCGGCGTCTCCTTGAGGGCGGCCCCGAAGCCCTTGAGGAAGTCCGGCGAGGAGGCGTTGACCGAGGTCCAGGCCGGGCCGCCGGCGGCGTCGAAGTACGCGTTCCAGTCGAAGGCGGGCGCGAGCTTCGCCAGCTCCTCGCGCGTCATCTTGTGGTAGGTGTTCATCGGGTCGCGGCGGGAGACGCGGTCCATCGAGGACTTCGCGAGCGCGGTCTCCACGCGCATGACGGCGGCCGCCGCCTCGGCGGCGGTCTTCGGATCGGCGCCGGCGAGGCCGAAGGAGCGCGCGACGTGCCACTCGTAGGCGCGGCGCAGGTCGGCGGACTTCGCGTCGTCCTTGAAGTAGTAGTCGCGGTCGGGCAGGCCGAGGCCGGCCTGGTCGACGAGCGCGATCACCGAGGTCGAGTCCTTGTAGTCCTGGTCGGAGCCGTAGCCGAAGCCGGCGTTGACGCCGGTGCGGTGCAGGCGCCCGAGCAGGGGTGCCAAGTCCTTGGCCGAGGACAGGGCCGCGATCGCGTCGAGCTCCGCGGCGAGCGGCTTGAGCCCGGCGGCCTCGGCGGCGGCCTCGTCCATGCACGCGCCGTACAAGGCGCCGATGCGCCGCGAGGAGTCGTCCTTGGGCGAGGCGGCCGCGGCCTCGAGCACGCCGCGCAGGATCTCCTTGTTGCGCTCGGCGAGCTCGTTGAAGCGGCCCCAGCGGGACTGGTCGGCCGGGATCGGGTTCTTCTTGAGCCAGCCGCCGCAGGCGTACTGATAGAAGTCGACGCAGGGCTTGGCCGTCAGGTCCATCGCGGCGGGATCGAAGCCGTGTATTTTCGCCGTCGGGCCGGCGGCGGAGGCGGAAACGGCGAACAGGGCGGTCAGGAGGAGGATTTTCATGGTCGTCTCACTTGGCGAGGATCAATTTGAGGGAAATGCCGAGCAGCAGCACTCCGAAGGAGCGCCGCAGGATCTCCTGGGGCAGCGCGACCGCGATCTTGGCGCCGAACAGCCCGCCGAGGACGAAGCCCGCGCACAGCAGCCCCGCGGCCTTCACGTCCACCATGCCCTTCTGGTAGTAGGTCCAGGCCGCGAGGACGCCGATCGGCGGCAGGAGCATCGCGGTGCTGGTGCCCTGGGCCATGTGCTGGGAGAAGCCGAAGAAGAGGACGAGGATCGGGACGAGGATGATGCCGCCGCCGACGCCGACCATCCCGCTGAAGACTCCGACGAGCAGGCCCGTGGCGACGAACGCGATAGGGTTCATGACGCCATTATACACAAAGCCCCGAGCGGGGCTTGAGGAACAGCGCGGCGTCGCGCGACGGACGCTCGAGCGTCCAGCCGAAGCGGCGCGCGATCCAGGCGAGCGTCTCCGGCCGATAAAACGCGATATGCGTCGGGTCCTTGCGGTACCACCAGGACGGGAACGCCGCGTCGTCCTCGAGCACGCCGGTGAGCACGCCCAGCGTCCCGCCCGGGGCGAGCAGGGCGTCGAGGCGCTCGAAGACCTCGGCGGGGCGGCGCAGGTGCTCGGCGACCTCGGTGCAGACGACGAAGTCGTAGGACGAACCGAGCGGCGACTCGCCCGGCGCGAAGAACGGATCGTAGTCGGTCATGACGAAGCCGCGCTCGCGCATCATCACCGAGGCCGTGGGGCCCGGGCCGCTGCCGTAGTCGAGCCCGCGCGCGCCGGCGGGCAGGCGCGCGGAGAGCGGCGCCAGCAGGCGGTCGAGGAACGCGCGGTAGCCCGCGTCCTCCGGGGAGTTGCGGTGCGTCGCATAGCGGGAGCGCTCGGCGTCGGGCGCCAGGTGCTGGGACACGGGGACGAAGGTCAAGGCGCAGGTGCCGCAGCGCAGGAAGTCCCGCTCGGCGCGGTGGAACGGGCGGGACGGGCCGGCGCACAGCGGGCAGGCCGGCTCGGCCACGCCCTACTCGATCGGCTCGACGAGCACGGCTTCCTCGGCCGTCAGGGTCACGGAGCCCTTCAGCGGCTCGACGCGGATCGGACAGGCGGAATCGGTGCAGCGCGCGCAGTACTTCCGCCGGCAGGGGTCGATGTGGACGTGCATCTCGCCCTCGAGCCCCGAGGCCGCGATCAGCCTCTTCTCGAGGCGCTCCGTGTCGTCGTGGGCCTCCGCCACGGGCAGGTATTCGGGAACGACGAGGTGGATGTCGACGTGCGTGTAGCGTCCGGCGCGGATGGCGCGCAGGCCGTGGACCGTGATCACGCCGCTCTCGTCGACGCCCTTCTTCAGGAGGCCGTCGAGCGTCCCCACGATCGTCGCGATCGTGGCCGAGTCCTCCTCGTCGAGCAGCGCCGCCGCCGACTCGCGCACGAGCCGGAAGCCGGTCTTGGCGAGGAGGACGGCCACCGCGATCGCGATCAGGGGGTCGAGCCAGCTCAAGCCGGTGAAATGGACGAGCAGGAGGCCGGCGAAGATGCCGCCGGTCGTGTAGAAGTCGGAGAGCACGTGATGGCCGTCGGCCTCGAGCGTCTTGGACTTGAGCCGCCGGCCCGTGCGCAGCAGGTACCAGCCGAGAAGGCCGTTGAGCGCCCCCGCGGAGACGTTCAGCGCCAGGCCCAGGCCGAGGCTTTTCAGCTCGACGCCGCGCGCCAGCGCCACGACCGACTCGTAGAGGATGAGGACGGCCGCCAGCGAGATCAGCCCGCCCTCGAAGGCGGCGGCGAAGTACTCCATCTTGCCGTGGCCGTAGGGGTGGTCCTTGTCGGCCGGCTGGCCGGCGAAGACGACGGCCCCGAGGCCGAAGGCGGCGGCCACCACGTTGACGATGCTCTCCAACGCGTCGGACTGCAGCGCCATCGAGCCCGTCATGTAGTAGGCGGCGGCCTTCAGGCCCAGGATGGCCGTCCCGGCCGCGAGGGAGATGACGATCGCGCGGACCCGCTCCCGCTGATCGACGTCGGTGACGGTCATCTATTCCAGGACGAGCAGCTGTCCGCCGACGTGCGGGATGTGCATCGGGCAGTACACGCGGAACAGGCCGGCCTTGTCGGCGGTGAACTCGACGACCTTCGTGTTCGCCCCTTCCTTGTTGTCGACCGACGCCTCGGAGCCCGGGATGCCCTCGATCGCGAAGGCGTGGACGCCGGACGGCGCGGTGTTGACGAGGGTGATCTTCACCCGGTCGCCCTTCTTGACGATGAAGACGCCGGGGGTCCAGATCTTGTTGCCTTTGACCTCGATGTTCACCGATTTGAACTCGCGGACCGGGGCGGCGGGCGTCGCGGCACCGGCCGCGAACGTTTCCGTGATAAAGGCGGCGGCGAAAGCGGCGATCAGGAGGTTTCTCATGCCTCGATGATAGACCATCGGCTGGACGCGCGTCCAGTGAAGCGCTAAGATGAATTTATGACCGAGGCTCCCGACCCCCTGAGAGAGCTGTTCCGCTCGCGCTTCGGCGCCGAGGCGGACGCGCTCGTCCCCGTGAGGGCGGACGGGTCCAGCCGCAAGATCTACCGCCTGACCGGCGCGGGGACCACGGCCATCGGCGTCTTGAACGACGACGCCAAGGAGAACCGCGCGTTCATCGAGTTCTCCAAGCACTTCTTCAAGAACGGCATACCGGTGCCGGAGTTCTACGCCGAGAACAAGGAGGCCACGGCCTATCTCGAGGAGGACCTCGGGGACACGACCCTGTTCCAGTTCCTCGGCAAGCGCCGGACCCCGGCGGGCTTTCCGCCCGAGGTCGTCTCGTCTTATCACGACGTCGTCCGCTGGCTCCCGAAGATCCAGATCACGGCCGGCGCGACGATCGACGACAAGTGGTGCTACCCGCGCCAGAGCTTCGACAAGCAGTCGATGCTCTGGGACCTCAACTATTTCAAGTACTACTTCCTGACGTTGGGTTCCATCCCGTTCCACGAAGAAAGGCTCGAGGAGGACTTCCAGGTCTTCGCGGACTACCTGCTCGCCGCCGACCGGAAGCACTTCCTGTGCCGCGACTTCCAGTCGCGCAACGTGATGCTCAAGGACGGCAAGCCCTACTTCATCGACTATCAGGGCGGCCGGCGCGGCGCCCTTCACTACGACATCGCCTCCCTTTTATACGACGCGAAAGCCGACGTGCCGTTCGATCTCAGGGACGAACTCCTGGATCTTTATATAACGGAAGCAGGAAAGCTCGCTCCGATAGAACGGAACGAATTCAAGAGATTTTTTCCAGGCTTCGTGCTCATCCGCATCATGCAGGCGATGGGCGCCTACGGCCTGCGCGGCTTCCACGAGAAGAAGCCCCTGTTCCTGCAGAGCATCCCCTACGCGATCCGCAACATCGAGCACGTCCTCGCGATCTCCGGCCTGCCGGTCGAGGTCCCCGAGCTGACGGGCGTGTTCAAGAAGCTCGTCGGCTCCTCGGCGCTGCGGCAGTTCGGCTCGGCGAAATTGAAGCTGACGGTCCGGATCCAGAGCTTCTCCTACAAGGGCGGCATGCCCAAGGACCAGGGCAGCCACGGCGGCGGGTACGTCCTCGATTGCCGCTGCCTGCCCAATCCCGGCCGCCAGATCGTCTTCAAGACGCAGTCCGGCCTCGACGCGGAGGTGATCGCCTACCTGTCGAAGCAGGACGAGGTCGACCGCTGGGCGCGCTCGGCGTTCTCCATGATCGACCAGGCCGTCGAGGACTACGGTCGCCGGAACTTCACCGACCTGTTCGTCGCCTTCGGCTGCACCGGCGGCCAGCACCGCTCCGTGTACCTGGCCGAGCGGCTGGCCAAGCACCTGCGCGACCAGGGCGTGTCCGTCGTCGTCGCGCACCGCGAGAAGAAGAGCTGGCCCAAGAAATGAAGGCCCTGATCCTGGCGGCGGGCGTCGGCGCCCGCCTCAAGCCCCTGACGGACGCGACGCCGAAGGCCTTGATCCCCGTCGGCGGCGTCCCGATGCTCGAGCGCGTCCTCGTCCGCCTGAAGGCCGCCGGCGTTAAGTCCTTCGTCGTCAACGCCCACCACCACGCGCAGAAGGTCGCCGATTTCTGCGCCGACCTTTCGCGCCGCCACGCCGTGCCGATCTCGGTGTCCCGCGAGGACGACCTCCTGCTCGACACCGGCGGAGCGATCAAGAAGGCGGCCCCCCTCCTGAGGGGCCGCGAGCCTTTCTACGTCCACAACGCCGACGTCCTGACCGACCTCGATCTGCGCGCCCTGGCCAAGGCCCACAAGGACGCCGGAGCGCTCGCCACCTTGTCCGTGCGCGAGCGGAAGAGCGGCCGGGCCTATCTGTTCGACGCGAAGGGCCGCTTTGCCGGCCACGACCGCGGCGAGGGCAGCGTCACCTGGGCCAAGGGCGCGGTCCCCAACCCCCAACGCCTCGCCTTCGACGGCGTGCACGTGATCTCGCCGGAGTTCCTGGACAAGATCACCGAGAGCGGCGTGTTCTCGGTCACCAAGACCTACCTGCGTCTCGCCGCCGGCGGCGCCGACATCCGCGCCTTCCGCGCCGACCAGTGGGCCTGGCACGACATCGGCACGGTCGAGAAGCTCGCCGCGGCCGAAGCCTGGGTCAGCGCCCGGCCTTCCTGACGGAAAGCCGGCGGGCCCGCTCCGCTTCAATCAGCGTATCTGGAACGGCACGACCGGCTTGACGCGCAGGGACAAGCGGCAGCCCAAAGCCCCGATCAGGCGTACGATCGTGCTCAGACGGACGTCGGCCCCGGACTCGGCCTTGGCCACGTGAGACTGCACGATCCCGGCCTCCGCGGCCAAGCGGCTCTGGGTCACGCCCCTCACGAGACGAAGACGCCGCAGAAGCACCGGCCACGGCCAATCCGAACCGCCTTTGGGCGCCCAAAACCCCTGCGCATCGACCGGCTGCTGACGCGGGCCCGTGTCCCCGCATAAGCGATCCCATTCCTCTTCGCTCATTCTCCCTCCTTATCTACTATCGACGATAATCACACTTCCCGGGACGAGTGATCATCTATCGCCATAGATCGTCGCCCCGCGCCGTCCCTATCATACGATCGACCCCCTTGAAAAGTTCCATTTGGTAGACTGTACCTGTGGAAGATCCCCGCCCCGAGCCGTCCGAGGCCAGCGAGCCCGCCGAGCCCAAGGAGTCGTTCCCCCCGAAGCCGAAGCTCACCGGCCGCCCGAAGGGCCACGAGCTCCCGATCCCGTGGGTGCGCCTGCGCTCGACGGCGTCCGGGCATCAGCTCTACAAGCGCATGCTGGGCGAGGTGGACCCGAAGGCGCGCCCCGGCGACATCGTCGCCGTCTACGACCGCTTCGACGCGCCGTATGGCGTCGCCCTCTACAACCCGCGCAGCCTCATCGCGCTGCGCCTGCTCACGCGCGGCATCGGGGCCTTCGATCCGGACGCTTTTTTCAACGAACGGATAACGACGGCGGTGACCTTCCGACGGACCTTGTTGGACCTGGACGCCAGGACGGACGCTTATCGTCTCGTTCACGACAACGGCGACGGCCTGCCCGGCCTGGTGGTGGACCGCTACGGCGACTGCATCGCCCTCGAGTTCTACTCGCTCGGCATGTTCAAGCAGTCGGCGCGCATCGAGCGCGCGCTGAAGGTCCACTTCCCGAACGCGCGCTTCTTCCACCGCGCCTCCCCGCACACGCAGAGCATGGAGGGCTTCAAGCTCGACCCGAACAAGGGCACCGGCACGCGCGTCAAGGAGAACGGCGTCACCTTCATCGTCGACCCGTCGACCGGGTACAAGACCGGCTTCTTCACCGACCAGCGCGAGAACCGCGCCGCCCTGCTCCCGTTCGTGAAGGGCAAGAAGGTCCTCGACGTCTGCTCCTACACCGGCGGCTTCGCGCTGTACGCCAAGAAGCTCGGCGGCGCCGACGAGGTCACCGCCGTCGAGCTCGATCCCGACGCGGCCGCGCTGCTCAAGATGAACGCCAACGCCAACCAGGTCCGCATCGACACGGTCTGCGCCGACGCGTTCCCGTACCTGCGCCAGGCCGCGATGAACACGCGCCGCTACGGCGTGATCGTCCTCGACCCTTACAAGCTCATCGCCAACCAGGAAGGCTACGCCCTCGGCCGACAGAAGTACATCGACCTCAACCGCCTCGGCATGGTCGTCCTCGAGCCGGGCGGCATCCTCGTCACCTGCTCCTGCTCGGGCATGCTCTCCTGGGACGAGTTCCTGCAGTTCGTGCGCACCGCCGCCGGCTCGGCCGGACGCCGCGTGCAGGTGTTCCGCAAGAGCGGCGCCGGCCCCGACCACCCGTTCACCGCGGACCATCCCGAAGGCGAGTACCTCAAAGTCCTGTGGTGCCGCGTACTCTGATAATCGCCTTCGGCGTGCTTCTGTGCGGCTGCAACGAGATCCGCTACCAGGCTTCGCGCCTGCGCGCGAAGGCGCCCCCGCTCGAGGTGCCGCGGGCGGCCTCGCTGCCCGACCGGCGCGCGACGTACGAGTGCAAGGACGGGGAGCCCTTCGACGTCTATTTCCCCCCCGGCGGCGTCGGCGCGGTCCTCTCGCTCGGCGGCGACGACTTCGCCCTGCGCGACCTGGAGGCCGTCGCCGGCAGGCGCTACGGCGACGACCGCTACGAGCTCTACCTGAAGGAAGACGGCACCGCCTACGTGACGCTCGAAGAGAAGCGCATCCGCGACCGTTGCGCTCGCCGGTGATGGTTCTCCTCTCCTTGCTCGCCGCCCTTCTCGCCGCCGCGTGGGGCATCCCCCGCCTGCGGCGCGTCGCCTCGGTCGGCTGCTCGTACAAGGCCAAGGCCCTCGCCTCCGCGCTGTTCGTGTCCGGCCTCGACACGGACCCCGAGCGCGCCCCGGAGATCGCCGACGAGGCCTACCGGCTGATGCGCCTGTTCCGCGCGCGCGTCGACCGCGACAAGAAGACGGTGAGCGTGTCGTTCTTCGGCCTGCAGCCGCGGACGGCGGCGTATCGTCCGGGCCTCGGCGCGACCTTGACCGATGCCCCGCTTCCGCCGGCGCCCTCCATGCCCGCGCCCGCCCGCGCGGCCGAGTTGCCCGTTCGCGATACCCCCGCTCTCCGGACGATCCTCGAGAACGCATTCACGGAAGGCGGCCCGAGACGCCGCCGCACGCGCGCCCTCGTCGTGGTCCGGGACGGGGCGATCGTCGGCGAGGGCTACGCGCCCGGCATCACGGCGGAGACGCCGCTCAACGGCTGGTCGATGACGAAGAGCGTGATGGGCGCGCTGATCGGGACGCTCGTCGGCGAGGGCAAGATCGCGCTGACGGACAAGAGCCTGCTGGCCGAGTGGCGGGAGCCGGGGGACCCGCGCGCGGGGATCTCGCTCGAGGACCTTCTGCGCATGCGCAGCGGCCTGCGCTTCTCGGAGGTGTACGCCGACCCGCTGTCCGACGTGACTCGGATGCTCTTCGACGGCCATGACGCCGGAGGCTTCGCCGCGTCGCGTCCGCTCGAGGCTCCGCCGGGGACCTTATGGAAATACTCGAGCGGGACGACGAACATCCTCTCCTTGATCGCCCGACGCGTGCTGGGCGAGAAGGACTATCCGTCGTGGCCCCGGCGCGCGCTGTTCGACCCGCTGGGCATGACGAGCGCCGTGATCGAGCCCGACGCCTCGGGCACCTTCGTCGGGTCCTCTTTCCTGTTCGCGACGGCCCGCGACTGGGCGCGCTTCGGCCTGTCGCACGCGAACGGCGGGAGCGGCCCGCTGCCCGAGGGCTGGGTCCGCTTCGGGACGACGCCGACGCCCCAGGCGCCGGACGGGAAATACGGCGCGCACTGGTGGCTGAAGCTGTCGCCAGAGCTGGGCGGCGGCACGGCCGCGGCCGCGCGGATCCCGTCCGACGCCTTCCACGCCCTCGGCCACGAGGGCCAGTGCCTGACGGTGATCCCCTCGCGCCGCCTCGTCGTCGTCCGTCTCGGCCTATCCATCGACATCAAGGCCTGGGACCACGCGGCGTTCCTCGCCGCGATACTCGACGCCCTCCCGGCCTAGTTTGTAGAGTCGCCCCATGGAACACCGCTGCCTGTCGCCGTGGAGAGGAGCCGTCGCCGGAGGGCTGATCGCGTTCGCCTGGAGCGCGTTCTCGTGGACGGTCCTGCCGTTCCACGGCATGACGTTCTCGCCTTTCGGCGATCCCGCGGCGCTCGTGAACGTCCTGGCGACCGGGTCGCCGAGGTCCGGCGTCTTCATCCTCGCCAACGATCCCAAGGGGCAGACTGCTCCGACCGATCCTTTCGTCCTCGTCTCTTACAAGAAGGAAGGCGCGGGCTCCAACGCCGCCGCGCTGGCGCTCGGCCTTCTCCTGCAGATGACCGGCGCCTTTTTCTGGACCTGGATCCTGGGCAAGATCCCCGGCCTGACGGTCAAGGACTCAGCGCTGTGCGGCCTGTTCTTCGGCCTGGGCGTGGGCGCGTTGGGGATCCTGCCCGGCTCGGTGTGCTGGCATCTGCCCTGGGCGTTCACGGCGACGCAGGTCGTGGACGCCGCGATCGCGTGGACGGCCGCCAGCATGGTCCTGTCCCGCTGCTACGCGCCCGCCTGCCCCCTGCCGAAGCGCCCTTAAGCCTTCTTCTTGACGAAGGTCAGGTCCTGGAAGATGATGCCCAGGCCGAGGTACTCGCCGGAACGGTTCTTCACCTGAAGGGTGCTGTAGCCGATGGTCAGAGGAGCGTCGCCGTGGAGCACGGACACTTCCGCCCGGTGCACGGTCTTGTGGGTCGCGAGCGCGTCGCGCACGACGGCGCACAGCGCGGGGAAGCCGTCGAGCGCCGAGGCGTAGTCCTTGCCGATCAGCGCGCCGACGTCCGTGAAGTGGAGGATGCGGCCGGCGGTCGGGTTGACGTACACCACCCGGCCGTCGAGGCTGACGGACAGGAATCCGCCGGTGAGGTTGTCCAGGATGCTCTGATAATACTCGGCCGTGGTATACATCGCCGGGGATTCTACGATATCCGGGTCAGGCGACGGCGGCGTCGATCTCGCTCACGAGGTCCGCGGACAGGGTCTTGCCCGACGCCGCGGCGTTCTCCTTCACCTGCCCGGGCCGGCTCGCGCCGACGATGGCCGAGGCGACCTCGGGGCGGCGCAGCACCCAGGCCAAGGCCATGTGCGCCAGGCTCATCCCCGCCCGCTCGGCGATCGGGCGCAGGCGGTCCACCTTGGCCAGGTTCTCGTCGGTCAGCCAATGGCTCAGGAAACCGCCCATCTCCGGGCTCGTCGCGCGCGTGCCCGCCGGCGGCGGCGCCCCGCGCCGGTATTTCCCGGTCAGGATGCCCTGCGCGAGCGGGGACCAGACGATCTGGCCGATGCCGTTCCTCGCGCACAGCGGGAACACCTCGGGCTCGTGGCGCCGCGCGATGATCGAGTACTGGGGCTGGCTCGACACGAACTTCGCCGCGCCGGGGATCGCCAGCGCGGCGGAGATCTGCTCGGGGCTCCACTCGCTGAAGCCGATCCATCTGGCCTTGCCGGCCTTCACGACGTCGGTCAGCGCCCCCATCGTCTCCTCGAGCGGGGTCTCCTTGTCGTAGCGGTGGCACTGGTACAGGTCGACGAAGTCGGTCTTCAGCCGCTTGAGGGACAGGTCGATCTGCTTGAGGATCTGGGCGCGGGAGAGGCCCTTGTCCGCCGGGGTCATCGGGAAGTAGAGCTTCGTGGCCAGGACGTAGGACGAGCGCGGGCGGCCCTTCAGCGCCTTGCCCAGGAACTCCTCGGCGGCGCCGAGCCCATAGACGTTGGAGGTGTCGATGAAGTTGATGCCGGCGTCGAAGGCCGCGTCCACGCAGGCGCGCCCGGCCGCATCGTCGACGCCGTTGCCGAAGGTCAGCCACGAGCCCAGGGAGATCTCGGAGACGGTCAGGTCGCTCGCGCCCAGCTTCCGGTATTTCATCTCGCTTTTCTACCAAATCGCGCGGGGGCCCGGCGCTTCTTCGGCCCCGCGCGCCGCCGCGCGCCCCGCGCCTTCGCCGCGGGCTTCGCCCCGCTCAAGTCGGAGGCCGCCGGGCCGTTGAGCACGCGTCCCTCGGCGTCGAAGCGGGAGCCGTGCGCCGGGCAATCCCAGGTCTTCTCGGCGGCGTTCCAGCAGACGAGGGCGCCGAGGTGAGGGCAGACGGCGGAGCGCTCGATCAAGGCGCCGTCCGGAGCGCGGTAGACGGCGACCCGCGAGAGGCCGCGGCGCAGGACGGCTCCGTCGCCGGGCGCGATGTCCGCCGCGGAGGACGCCTCCGCGGGCGCCAGGTGTCCCGCGTACTGCGCGGCCGCGTTGAGGTTCTCCCGGGCCCAGCGGGCCAGCGAGCCCGCGCGCACGCGGGACGGGTCGTAGAGCTTCTCCCACGGATGCGGGCGCCCCGCGATCAGCTCCGGAAGGAGGAGGCCGGCGATCGTGCCGTGGGTCATCCCGTGGCCGCAGTCGCCGGTGACGACGTACACGTTGGGCTCGTCTCCGGGGTTGCGCCCGATGAAGGCGATGCCGTCGCTCGTGCCGATGATCTGCCCGGACCACCGGTGCGTGACGGCCCCCATGCCCGCGAAGCGCTCGCGCGACCAGGCCTCGAGGCGGGCGAAGCGCTCCTCCGGGTTCCCCTCCGCCTGCCCGGTCTTGTGGTCCTCGCCCCCGACGATGAGGATGTCCGTCCCGCCCGGCGCGCCGGGCTGGACGCGCGCGTAGTGGAAGGGATCCTCCATGTCCCAGAAGAGGGCGCGCGGGAAGCCGCCCTCGGCGAGCGGCGCCGCGACGACGTAGGACCGGAAGGAGGCCTGCTTCGTGTGGATCACGAGCCGGTCGTTGAACGGCGTGTCGGTCGCGATGACGACGGCGCCGGCCGACACCGAGAGCCCGCCCGTCGTCCCGACCCGCGCGCGCGTCCCGCCGCGGACCTCGACGGCCCGCGTGCGGCAGAAGAGCCGGCCCCCGAGACGCTCGAAGGCGTCGGCCAGCCCCCCGAGGTAGCGCAGGGGATGGAACTGCGCCTGGCGCGGGTAGCGGATGGCCGGCCCCGTGATGAACGACGGCAGCGGTGCGCGGCCCGACAGCGCGACGCCGGGAATGCCGGCCTTCTCGGAGGCGGCGAACTCGTCCTCGAGGCGCCGCGGCGGGTCCGAGGGCTTGGAGAACAGCCACCCGTCCACGCGCTCGAAGCCGCAGTCGATGCCCTCGTCGGCCGCGACGCGCTCGATCTCGTCGATGGCGTCGGCGTGGCTCTGGGCGGCGAGACGAACGTCATAGTCCCCGTGCACGCGCAGCAGTTCGGCGTAGCCGGCGTCGAGCGCGACCGCGAGATGGGCGGTCGTCCTCTCGGTCTCCCCTCCCCCGACGGAGCCCGCCTCGAGGACGACGACGCTCGCGCCGTCGCGGGCGAGGCGGTAAGCCGTCGAGAGCCCCGCGATGCCCGCGCCGACGACGCAGACGTCCGTCGTCAGGCTCGCGTCGAGCGCGGGACGTTCGGCGACGCGGAACGTGTCCGGCCACAAAGGCACCGACTGGTCCTGCTTGCGCATGGGTCCTCCCGAGGCGGCGCGCCTCGCCTCAGGTTACCAAGAGCGCGCTCAGGGCGCCGTAGCGCCGGCGTCTAGCGTGCGCGCCAGCCGCGTGACGGCCGCGGCGCGCGAGCCGCGCGCGGCGTCCAGGACGAGGCGGGCGCCCTCCTTCGAGCCGCCCTCGCGCGCCGCGCGCGCGGCCTGACGCACGGCGACGAGGGCCGGGTACGCGAGCGTGACGTCGTCGCCCGCGGCGCCGGGCTCCGCGGAGGGCCGCGCGCAGTCGGCGAGGCTCAGGCACGGCGGCTCGGCGGCGACCTCGCGCAGGAACGCCCAGTCCTCGGGCGCGGTCAGGTTCCTGCCGAGCAGGTAGACGATGGTGCCGCGCTCGTTGAGGCGCTCGCGGGGCAAAGCGCGGTACTTATCCCGGAACCGCCGCTTCGTCCCGTCCGGCAGGCCCAGGAAGTCCCGGTCGAGGCGCGGATCGTTGTCGTCGCGCGACGCCAGGATCTCGTCGAGCACCGCCTCCGCGCCCGGAGGCGGACCCGGCCGGATCGTCGCCAGCAGGACGGCGGCCGCGGCGAGCAGGCTCAGCGCGGCCCAGCGGCCTCGCGTCACCGGGCGAAGTCGTCCTTCATCTCCTTCCGGGCGTCCGCGTCGATGATGCGGCCCAGCTGGTCGTCGGCGTACAGCCCGGCGTCCATGCGCACCTTGTCGGTGCAGTTCGAGCAGAACTTGGAGATGTTCTTGAGCATCACAGTCGAGGAGCCGTACGAGCCGAGCGGGGTCTCGTCGCAGGCCGGCTCGCCCTCGAGCGCCGCGCCGGTCCAGATGCTCTTCATGTCCTTGCCGTGCTCGTCGCGGAACGGGGTCGGGCACGTCGCGTGCGACCAGTTCCAGTTCTTCGTCTCGGTGTGCCGCGCCTCGTGGAAGACGACCATCATGCGCGAGACCTGCGGATGGCTGAAGCGGATGAAATTCCGCGTCAGCCACATCTTCGACGGGTCGCGGAACGGGATCACGCAGGCGACCGCGTTGCCGCCGCCGCAGGAGTTCATGCCGATCGCCGAGACGCGCGTCTCGAAGAACGTCCCGTAGTCGGCGCCGCTCACCGCGCCGAAGATCTTCTTGTGGAGCGCCGTGGCCTTTTCGCCGGCGATGCCCTTGATGAACGCCAGGTCGGCGAGCATCTGCTTCTGGATGTCGGCGGGCACGTCCTGGTCGAAGGTGAAGCCCGGCTTGCGCGGTCCCTTCGGGCGGAACGCGAACTTCTTCGCGGCGGCCTCGGCCTCCGCGCGCGTGAAATGGTACAGGTCGGCGTTCGAGCGGCGGGCGTCGGCCGCGGCCTCCCGCATGGCCGCGGCGTCCGGCCAGGGAACGTCGAGGGCGGCGCCTCCGTCGAAGGGACCAGCGGCGCGCGACGGCGCGGCGGCGAGGAGCAGGGCGAGGGACGCGGCGATCAGGAAGCGAGGTGTTCGGGACATGGACGGCCTCCGTGACGGGATCATACCAATTGTGGTCCGGGCGGCCCACGCCCGCCTGGGTCTTTCGGCCTATTATTTTTCGGGAGCCGCCCGGAGGCGGTGGAGGGCGATGACGGCGCTGAAGCGCACGTCCTCGTTCTTGTCGCGCAGCGCGCGGCGCAGGTCGGCGCCGACGCCGTCGACCGAGGCGCCGACGCCGCCGAGCGCCAGCACCGCGCTGGCGCGCACGCGCCGGTCGCGGTCCTTGAGCGCCCGCCGCAGGGCGGGCACCGCGGGGAGGGCCGCCGCGCCGCGCTTGCCGAGCTCGTCGGCCGCCCGGGCCCGCGTCCGCGGCTCGGCGGCGGACAGGCGCCGGATCAGCTCGGGGACGGGGTCGTTCTCGGGCTTGCCCGTTCCGGCGTCCTCGACGAGGGCCGCCTCGCCGCGCTCGACCGGCTCGCGGTGGAGGCCCGGGCCGGCGGCGGGCATCGTCTCCGCGGGCGGCAGCGGCGCGCGCGGCGAGGCCGCGGCGACGGCGCGGCGCTCCGGCGTCTCCGGAGGCGGCTCACGGGGGACCGCTGCCTCGCGCGGCGCGAACCCCGGCCCGGCCTTCGGCATGGTCTCGGGGACGCCGGCGTCGGACGGAAGCGGCGGCTCGGCTTCGATCACCGCCACCGGGGACCCGGGCGGAGAATCCGGGAGACGCTCGGGCGCGGGCGAGGCGGGCTTGCCGACGCGGACCGGCGGAGTGGACACGGGCTCGAACGACTCCTCGGACGGAGGCGCGTCCTCGTTCGCCCGGACCGCGGCGACGGACGGCGCGGCGCGCGCGACCGGGGCCGGGGCCGCTCCGCGGCGGCGCTTGCGCCGGTTCGCGTACTCCGACGAGGCGCACACGCGGAAGTCGGGGCCGTGATCGAAGAACTCCGCGGTCATCGAGCCGCCGGGCGCGTCGATGACGAGCGGCTTGCCCATGCGCTCGGTCCCGTAGCGGTCGGGCAGGCTCTCCATCTCGCGCTCGTCCTCGGGCGTCATGACCTCGCGCAGGATGTCCTTTCCGGCCGGGCCCATGCCCGTCAGCCAGCGCAGAGCCGCGACGCGCACGTTGGGGCAGGGCTCGACGCGGACGATCTCGCCCAGCGCGGAAGCGGCGGGCGCCCCGATCTTGCCCATGAAATGGACCGCCGTGAGCCGGATCTGCCAGTCGGCGTCGTCCGACGAGTAGATCAGCAGGGGCAGGGCCTCCTTGCCCTCCTCGCCCAGGTCGTACAGCGCCTGCACGCGGTTGTTCCACAGCCCGTAGTCGAGGATCGCCCTTTGCTTCTCGACATCCGCGGCAGGCGCGGCCAAGGCCAGGAATGCGGGTAAGGCCGCCAAGAGGAATGCACGCGCTCTCATGCGGTCAGTGTACATCGGCGGGAGGATTCGTCAAGGCGTTATCCCCGGTATCCACCGCTCCGCCCCCGAAAACTGTTGTCAACAACAGTTTTTGGCCCCCCTCGCAGATGACTCGCACCGGTGCGAGTTCACCGTTTCTCGGAGAGGACCGAGGCGAGCGCTTCCGCGACCTCGGCCATCTTCTCGTAGTCGAGCGTCTCGGGGAGGTCGGTCGACTCGTGGTAGTTGGCGTTGCGGTAGAAGGCGGTGTCGGAGACCATCACGGCGGGATAGCCGTGCGCCCAGAAGTTGAGCTGGTCCGACAGGGCGAGGGTCGCGAACGGCCCGGGCAGGATCGAGAGGGTCAGCGGGAAGCGCGAGGCCTTCCTCCACGCCGCGCCGAACGCGGCGAGCAGGCCGCGGCTCTCGACGTTGCCGACCGCGCCGACGAAGCCGCCGTGGTCCGGGAAGAAGAGATGCATGAACGGCGGGTACAGCTGGGAGCCGGGGCGCGGGTTGTAGAAGCCGAGCATCTCGAGGACGACGACGCCGTGCACGCGGACCCCGCCGTCCTTCAACGCCCGCGCGTACTGCCAGCTGCCCATGTTGCGCGTGCCGAACGAGGGCGGCTCCTCGGTGCCGAACGCGACGAAGCGCACCTCGCGGCCGGGCCTCCGCTCCCGGAGCAGGCGCGCGGCCTCGAGGAGCACGGCGACGCCGCTGGCGTTGTCGTCGGCGCCGGGCGTGCCGGGGGCCGAGTCGTAATGGGCCCCGATCACCCAGGCGCCGCGCGGCTCGGGCGCGCGCACGGGAAGGAGCGCCTCGACGTTGTGGAAGCGCGAGCCGTCGGGCACGCCGATCATCAGGCGCGACTCGTAGGGCAGGAGCTTCGGCGCGTAGCCGGCCGCCTTGAGCTGGGCGACGACGTAGTCGCGCGCCCGCTCGCGCCCCTTCTTGCTGTAGGCGTCGCGCGCGCCGATCGTGACGGAGAGCATGACGACGTGCGCGCGCAGGCGGGCGGCCAGAGGCGATAGCGCGGAGTGGTCCAACGGCGCCGGAGCCCGTTCGAGGAGATAGGCGCGACGCTTCGGGGGGTCGGTGACGAGGGAGACGGGACCGGCAACGAATCGAGCGATTCCGGCGATGACGGCAACGGCAACGGAAATGCGCAGAGCGCTCATCAGAAGCCTTGGGCCGAGAGGTTCGGCGGGCCCCGCCGGCGCCGGCCCGACCCTTCGCTTCGCGAGCCACGCTTCCACCCGCGGCGCGGCCCACAGGGGGAGCGCGACGCTCCAGACCACGCTCAAGCCGATGATGGCGTACTCGTTGGCCGTCGCGCGCACGGCGAGCGCCGCGAGGATGCCCGCGGAGGCGATCAGGAAGGCGGCGCGGTCCCGTCCGAGCCAGAACATCAGCGCTAGGATGACGAAGCCGAGGTCGACGAGCCAGGGCGCGACGTTGAGCCCGCGCAGGACGAGGTACAGCGCCCACAGGAAGGCGCCGTACGCCGCGAGGCTCGAGCGCAGCGGATCCCAGAAGCCCGCGCTGCGCGACCACGTCTGGCCGAGGAACACGCACCCCGCGAGGGCCGCGGCGGCGGCGAGCTTGAACGAGCAGCGGTCGAAGCAGGCGAGGATGGTCGCGTGGCGGGCGATGCCGATGACGAGCAGGAAGACCAGCAAAGAGACGACGCTCGCGCGCAGAGCCGAGCGGTCCACCACCTTGTCGGCCGGCGACGGCACGAAGGTCAGCCCCCACTCGGCCGCGAACAGGGCCGCGAGCACCGGGAAGATCCAGTGATGATGGGCGGCCTGATACGCGGGCAGGGCGACGACGGCGAGGAACAGGAGCAGGTTGGCGATGACGACGGCGGCGATCGCGCGCGCGGCGGGGCTCATCGCTCCCAGTGTAGTGAATTTTCGATAGAATGAAGCATGATCCCCGTGTGCGCCGGCGTCATCCTACGCTCCGGCGCCGTCCTCCTCGCCCGGCGGGGCCCCGGCCGCAAGCACGCGGGCAAGTGGGAGTTCCCCGGCGGCCGCATCGAGGAAGGCGAGACGCCGCAAGCGGCGCTTCTGAGAGAGCTGCGCGAGGAGCTCGGCATCGAGGCCACGGTCGGCGCCGAGGTCGCGCGGACGCGCCACGCCTACGACTTCGGGGAGATCGAGCTGATCGCGTTCCTCGTGCCGAAATTCATCGGAGAATTCAAGCTCGTCGACCACGACCAGGTCAAATGGGTCGAGGCCCGCCGCCTGCTCGAGTACGACCTGGCCCCCGCGGACGTCCCGATCGCCGAGGTCCTCGCCGCCTACCGCCGGCGCGAGCGCTACACGGGCACGCACCCGAAGAAGTTCGAGCAGAAGTACAAGGAGCTCGGCGCCGATCCCGACGCGATCGCCAAGGCGAAGGCCCGCGGCTCGACGCCCGCGGGCGCGCACGTGCCGATCATGGTCCGCGAGATCCTGGAGGCGCTGGCGCCGCTGCCGGGCGCGAAGGTCCTCGACTGCACGCTCGGCTGGGGCGGCCACGCGGCCGAGCTGTCCCGCGCGGCGGGGCCGGCCGGCACGGTCGTCGGCCTCGACCGCGACGGCGAGGAGCTCGCCCGCACCGAGAAGCGCCTGCGCGAGTCCGGCGTGAGGATCACCGCGCGCCGGAGCGACTACGCGGCGGCCAAGGACGCGCTCCGGGGGCTCGGTCTCGACGGCGTGGACGCGCTGCTGGCCGACCTCGGGGTCTCGTCGATGCAGCTCGACCGGCCGGAGCGCGGGATGTCGTTCAAGAACGACGGCCCGCTCGACATGCGCATGGACCGCTCGAGCGGCCGGACCGCGGCGGAGTGGCTCGCGGCCGCCTCCGCGGACGAGATCGAGGACGCCCTCGTCCGCTACGGCGACGAGCCCGACGCCCGCGCGATCGCGAGGACGCTCGCGGCCTTCGCCGCCGAGGGGCGCGCGCCGAGGACGACCTTCGAGCTCGCCTCCGCGGTCGGCGTCGCCAAGGGCCTGGGGCCGGGCCGCTTCGTCAAGAAGGACGCCTCCTCCAAGCATCCCGCCGCGCGCGCCTTCCAGGCCCTGCGCATCGCCGTCAACGCCGAGCGCGAGTCGCTGGCCCGGCTGCTGCACGACCTGCCCTCCTTGATGCGCCCCGGAGGACGAGTCGCTTTGCTGACCTTCCACTCCGGGGAGGAGGCCCTCGTGTCGGCGGCCTTGAACGAGCAGGCGGCCGCGGGGCTGTGGGCCGCGCCCCCCGCCCCGCCGCGCCGCGCCTCGCCCGAGGAGATCCGGGAGAACCCGCGCTCGCGCTCGGCCCGCCTCTGGCTCGTCGTGCGGGCTTGACTCGCGCGGGCCGTCCGAGGCACACTGATCCCATGACCACGAAAGCCCCCTCCGCTTTGCCCTTCAAGAAGGTCGACCCCAAGATCGTCGAGCACCCCCTCGAGCGCCGCGGCTTCGTGGACGTCCCGCTCGACTACGCCCGGCCCGAGGGGCCGAGGATCCCCGTCTTCTACCGACTGATCCCCGCCTACGGCCGCCGCCACGACGACCCCTCGCTTCCCGTGATCGTCGTCATCAACGGCGGCCCCGGCATCTCGTGCAGCGCCTACCGGCCTCTCGGCTTCGACTACGTCGACCCGGCCTCCCCGAAGAACGGCTCGCTCGATCGGTTCAAATACCTCCTGAACTCCTATCGCGTCCTCCTCGTCGACCAGCGCGGGACCGACGGGCAGTCGGCGCCGATCGACATGACCGACCCCGCGATCGACGCCGACGCGATCGCGCTCGGCTTCTCCTCCGACAATCAGTCCCGCGACTATCTCGCCGTCATCGAAGCGGTGATCCCGAAGGGCGAGCCGTTCTTCATGATCGCGCAGAGCTACGGCGGCATGGTCGGCATGCAGTACCTCAGCCTCACGCGCGCCGGCGCGCGCAAGCCCAGGGGCATCGTCTTCTCCGCCTCGGCCCTCCCCTACGAGGACGTCCTGGCCGCCAGCCTCGCCCGCCGCGCCGAGCAGCTGAAGCTGAATAAAGAGCTGCGCGAGGCCTGCCCGGACGTCGAAGCCCGGCTCGGGAAGGTGCGCGCCCATCTCAAGGCCCTCGGCCTGAACCCCGACCAGGTCAACGGCCTGTTCGGCCTCCTCGGCAAGGGCGTGAAGGGCGTCTGGGAGAAGGCCTTCCTCGCGCATCTCGAGAAGATGCTCGGCCAGACGCGCGCCGAGGTCGAGAAGGACGCCAAGGACAACTTCGGCGAGGTGAACCTCCTCAACTACGTCCTCTCCAGCTGCAACTTCACCCCGGGCGAGACCGACCGGACGATCGCGGCGCGCACCACCGCGGAGATCCCCTACGAGCCCTGGATGATCGACGAGAACTGGGTGACGATGCAGGCGGGCGGCGGCGTCGCCTGGCGCGAGGCCTTCGTGACCGCGATGGACCGGCGCCCCCCGCCCCCCACGCCGTTCGCGAGCGTCCCCGACCTGCGCGCGGCGATCGCGCTCAACTCGGTCCTGTTCACGCCCGCCGACAACGACGCGTTCGTGCCCGCGGAGAGCTACATCCGGTCGCTGGCGAAGTTCGAGGTCCCGGGCCGCACGAGGATCAAGCGCCTGCCGGGCGGCCACAACGCGATCTTCCTCGAGGAAGGGCACCTCGCCTTCCGAGAGTGGGCCGCGTCGCTAAGCTAGCCCCCGCGGGTCTCGCACCGGTAGCAGTCGAGGCCCAGGTAGCAGGATCTCCCCGGTCCCTTGCAGCCGCCCAGGCGCTCCATGCCGCAGCGGACCTCGCGCACCACGCGTTCGCCCTTGCCGTCGAGCGCGGTCCGGTAGCCCTCGGCGAACTTGCGGGCCGTCTCGAGGTCGGCGAAGGACTCGAGCAGCTTCGGGGCGTCGAGACCGGGACGCGCGGGGGGCTCGGCGGTGTCGGACACGAGGAAAAGATACAGCACGCGCCCTTCGGCGTCGTAGGTCTCATGAAGCGCCCACATGGCCATATTATGGCGCGTCCGCCGTTCCGGCGCAAGTGATAGACTCATCGCATGCGCATGGACCTGCTCGAGGTGCTCACCGTCGGCCTGCCGTTCTGCGGCTTCAAGATCCTCGCGGGCCTCTCGCTGGCCGGCCCGTTCGGCGTCCTCCTGGTCGGCCTCGGCGTCCTGGACGGGATCATCAACGGGATCAACCTCCTCGGCCTGCTCGCCAACCGGCGCCGGCCCATGGCGGCCTGCACCTTGGCCCTGGCGGCCTTGCCCTTCCGCAAGCCATCCGCCTCCCGCCAGAGATGGCTGGACCTCGGGAATTCGCTCGACGTGCTCCTCGCCTTCGCCTTGGTCGCGCTGATGATCGGCTGCGGCCGGCTCGCGGCGATGCCTCCGGAGCGGCTCGCGGCGTGGAACGCCTGCGTCATCCTCAACGTGCTCGGCGCGGGCCTCGGGCGCTTCGGCGCCTCCCTGCGGAACCTCTCGCGGGACGAGTGAGCCCCGCTTTAAGGCCGGGGCGCGCCCTTCTTCTCGGGCCCCGAGACGCGCGCCAGGAACAAGGTCATCTTGAAGCGCTCGACCGCCTTCAGCCCGTGGGGGATCCCGCTGGGCATGAGGATCATCTGGCCGGCCTTCACCCGGCGGGCGACGCCGCCCACGGTGATCTCGGCCTCGCCGTCCAGGACGTGGACCAACGCGTCGAACGGCGCGGTGTGCTCGCTGAGGCTCTCGCCCTTGTCGAACGAGAAGACCGTGACCGAGCCGGTGTCGCGGTTGATCAAGGTCCGGCTGACGACCGAGCCCTCGGAATAGCCCACGAGGCCGGCGGCGTCGAGAACATCGCTCATAGATCCCTCCCCAGACCGGCGAAGCCGGCCTCCGTCAGCGCCCGGAGGATGGACGCCGTGACGTGCGGCCCGTCGACGTGCGAGGCGGGCGGTATGTCGGGCGCGGCGCGCAGCCGGGCGAGGGCCGCGTCCCCCTCCGCGCCGAGCGCGCGCTCGCACTGGGCGTAGAGGCCGTCGGCCGCCTCCTCCATCCCGTTGTGCGGCTCCAGGACCGCCCGGATCACGGACAGGATCCCGGGCGTCGGCGTCGGGATCAGCAGCGAGGTCAGGGCCGCGTGGTCGAGGCGCGCGCGCGCCGCCAGAGGCACGGCCTCGGGGCTCAGCCGGCGCGCGGCGGCGATCAGGATCAGCTCCTCCATGCCCACGTGCTTGAGCAGGCCGCGGCGGAACGCCTCGTAGGGCTCCAGGTCGACGCGGGACGGGTCGGCGCAGGCCTTCGCGAAGAGCGCGTCGAGCCGGTCGTGATCCGCCGCCAAGAAGTCCGCGATGCCGCCCATGAGCAGAGTATATATAAGGTCAGGCGCAGCCGCAGCCGCCCGCGAAATCCGGCCGGCGCGCCGCGCGGATCGTTCCGGCCCCCTCGCGCGCGATGAACAGCGCCAGGACGAGGGCCGCGGCCGAGTCCGACCACCACAGCGCCGGGGCGGCCAGGAAGACCGCGCTCCCCGCCAGCAGGACGCCGGACAGCTTGATGCACGCCAGCGAGCAGTCGGCGTCCTTGAGGACCGTGCAGCTGTCGAGCTCCCGCGCCGCGGCGAGCTTGGCGCGCCACAGGTAGAACATGAAGCTCAGGCTCGCCGCGGAGATGACGAGCCCCGGCAAGGTCGTCTCGGGGCGCCCGCCCGAGCGCAGCTGCGCGAGCGCCCCCGCGGCCGTGCCGGCGGCGAGCAGAACGAACAGGACCCCGATGCCGAGCGTCGCCCGCCGCTCGCGCTCGACGGGGAGCCCCTTCCCCGCGCCCTCCTCGGCGCGGAAGCGCCAGAGGACCAGCGCCGCGGAGAAGACCTCGATGAAGCTGTCCGCGCCGAAGCCGGCCAGCGCGACCGAGTCGTCGGCGACGCCGAAATACACCGACACGCCGCCCTCGACGAGGTTGTAGGCGATCGTGAGCCAGGACAGGAGGAGCGCGCGCTCGATCCAAGTCCGCCGGTCGTTCATGCGTCCATCGTACGATTTTCCCGGCCGCCTTGAGCCGCGGCGGTTTTGGGGGTATGCTTATCCGGGATGAACGACAACCTGTCGAACCGCTACGAGGCGGCCTTCTGCGTCTTCATGGCCGCCCTCGCGTTCCTCGGCCGGGACAACCCGAGCCTCGAGTACCCCGCGATCCTCCATCTCTTCGGCGTCCTGATGGCCCTCAATCTCCTCGCCGGCATAGCCCTGCGCCGCCGGCCCGACGCCCCGCTGATCTCGACCGGCTTCATCCTCGCCAACTGCGGCACGATCACGGCGATCCTGGCCTACTCCGGCGGAGCCTCCTCCAACCTCTGGGTCCTCTACCTGCTGCCGATCTTCACGGTCTGCCTCCTGCTCGGGCCGCGCGAGACCGCGGCCGTGACGGCCGGCGTCGTGGCGTTCAACGCCGTCTTCACCGTCAGCGAGGCCCGCGGGAACTGGTCCGTCGCCGCGTTCGAGATCTTCCTGAAGAGCGGCTTCTTCCTCTTCACCGCCCTGGCCGCGTCGCGGCTCGTCGCCAAGGACCGCAGCGCCCATGACCAGCTCCGCACCGAGAGCCGCCGCGCCGAGCAGCTCACGACGCGCCTGGAAGGCGCGGCCGCGCTGAGCAACGTCGCGCTCGTCAGCGCCGGGGTCGCCCACGACCTGCGCAACGCGTTCATGGTCATCTCCGGGTTCACCGACACGGTCCTCGGCGAGCAATCCCTGAGCGAGGGCGCCCGCGAAGGCCTCGAGCGGGTGAAGCGGATGGCGCGGCTCGGCGGCGAGATGTCGCAGCAGCTCGCCCGCCAGGGAGCCGACGCCAAGTTCGAGCTCGCGCCCGACGACCTCGACGCGATCGCGAAGAGCGTCACCGCGCTGGTCCAGAACGTCTTCCTGGCGAAGAACGCGCGCCTCGTCGTGACGCCGTCCTGCGAGCCCTGCGCGGTCCGGGCCAGCCGCGCCCACCTTCAGCGCCTTTTCCTGAACCTCTTCCTCAACGCGCTCTCCGTCAGCAAGAACGGCGGCGAGGTCCGGCTCACGACGCGGCGCGACGGGGACTTCGCGGTCTCGACGGTCGAGGACGAGGGGCCCGGGTTCTCGCCGGAGATCCTGCCGCGCCTCTTCGGCGCCTACGAGACGACGCGCGCCTCGCAGGGCGGCACCGGGCTGGGCCTCAACCGCTGCGCCCGCATCGCGCGCGAGCACGGCGGGACGCTCGCCGCCGAGAACGGCCCGGACGGCGGCGCGCGCCTCATCCTGCGCCTGCCCCTCGACGGCGCGGCGCGACCCGGTCGTTGACGCCGAGGGCGCGCCGCGACGCTCCCGGCCGGCTACAGAGAGGCGTCTCCGTTCCCGACGAGCTGCGGCGTCTGGTCCCGGTTGTCGCGGCGGGCCGCGTCGCGGACCTTCGGGGTCAGGTAGTCGAAGAGCTCCTTGAACGTGGCCCGGCCGCCTTTCGCGGATAGGCCCTTGAGGAGCTGGTAGGTGAAGAGCCCGTGGCCGGAGGCCTCGTCGGTCCCGGTGATCTCGTCGGAGGCCGAGGCGGTCAGCGCCTGCACGCGGCCGGCGGTGCCCGCGCCGAGGTCCACCTTGGCGATCAGGGGGCGCGTGCCCTTGGCGAGCACGGAGCGCCCGCCGGAGCCCGAGAAGCAGGCGTCCATCGCGACCAGGACGCGCCTGGCCTTGAGCGCGTTGAGCCGCTCGTAGAGGCGCTTGACGGGATAGCCGGTGTTCGCCAGGAACTTGGGGTCGCCGTCCCACGGGACCAGGTAGGCCTGGTCGTCGTCCGGGTTCGGGGCGCCGTGCCCGGAGAAGTAGAAGAAAACGGAGGACTTCTCGTCCGTGTTCTTCGGCAGCCAGGCGTCGAGATACTTCTCCAGCCCCGATTTCCCCGCCTGCTGATCGGTCAGGAGCACGATGTTCCGCTCGGGATATCCGGCGGCGAGCAGGTGCGCCTTCAGCGCCTTGGCGTCCCGGACCGCGTGCTCGGCCGCGGGCAGCGACGCGTATTGCTCCACGCCGACGACCAAAGCGAACTTCGAGGCGTCCTCGGGGCGATGGAAGGAGGGCTCCTCGACGTCGGAGCGGTAGGACCTGGCCGCGGGCGCGGGGGCCGGGGCCGCCGGGGCGGCGGCGACCGCGGCCGACGGCGCCGTCCTCGACGCGAATTCCGCGAGCTCGGCGTTGGTCGACAGCGCCAGCGCGAAGGTCTCCACCGCCGCGCCGCTCGCCTCGGCCCAGCGCAAGCTCGTGTTGGGATAAGGGACGCGATAATGTCCCGCCCCGCGCACCACGGCGATCGGCGCGCCGTCGAGCGACTGGAACGCCGCGCCCACCTCGGCGGAGGTCTTCGTGAAGGAGGCGCTTCCGATCTTCGCGTAGACGTCCACGATCGCCGCCACGTGCGCGCCCTCGGCCTTCGCCTGCTCGAGGCTGTCCACCGTGACGACCGTCGCGAAGGCCTTTTCCAGGGCTCCGCTGATGGACTGGAAGAAGGCGACGTCGTTGACGCTGCCCCACCGCCCGGTCATGGTGCCGGCCGCCTTCTGCAGGTACGCGGCGGCGTTCTTCGTGTTCTCCGAGAACATCATCGCCAGCCTCAGCTTCTTGACGTCGCGGTTGCGGCCCTGGGCGGACATCACGCTCAGGGCGTCGGCGCGCTTGGGCGCGGCCGGCATGCAGCCGGCGGCCAAGGTCAGCGAGGCGAGCAGGGCGGCGGCGGGGATCCTCATCGATTGTCTCCTGAAAAGACGGCTGCGTCTAAGCTTTATTCCCCCACAGCGCGCGGCGGGCGGCCGGAGCGAGCAGGAACAGGGGACGATGCCGCTCGGGGACCCGCGCGAGGCTGCGCCTCGAGACGACCAGGCGCGGGAAGACGTCGGCCGTGTTCGGGTCCCGGAACCAAGAGCGCGTGAACACGAACATCAGCACGGGCCGCGGCTCCGAGGTGAGGTTGGGCATCCCGCCGTGGAAGGTGCGGTAGTCGAAGAAGAACGAGCGGCCGAAGGGGCCCGCCATGCGCTCGACGGGGAAGCGGCGGGCGACCTCCTTTTCCCCCGGAGGCCGGGCGCGCAGCGCCGCGCGGTGCGAGCCGCGCCAGATCGCGGTCGGGCCGTTCTCCTCGGTCACGTCGCACAGCGGCACGCACAAGGTGACGGCGTAAGGCGGGAGCGCGGACAGGTCTCCCGGGAAGACGATCTTCTTCCCGCCGACGGACCGGTCGAAGCGGATCGGCGCGTCGATGTGCTGATGCTGCCGGTAGGCGCCGGGCATCGCGATGACGGTCTCCAGGCTCGAGATGCGGTAGTCCTCCCCCAGCAGCGCGGCGAGCATGGCGCGCAGCTTGGGGTCGGCGTAGAACCCCGGGTCCAGGAAGGGACCCTCGAACGGCAGGACGGCGGCGTAGCGGCCGGCGATGTCGCGGACGAGTCCGCGGGCGTGGAGCTCTCCCGAGGCGTGGCGGCGCAGGACCTCCGCGCGCAGCCGCTTCAGCAGCGGCAGAGGGAACAGGTTGGCGAAGGCGACCGCGCCGTCGCGCTCCATCGCGGAGCGGACCTTCCTCAGCGTCTTCGCGGACGGCCTCTTCGCGTCCTGCTTCGAGAATTCGATCGTCGGGATGGCCACGCTGCGGGTAGCGTACTTAATTCTTGGCGCCCTGCAGGACGGCTGCGCGCTCGGCGGCGAAATCCCGGGCCGCCTCGTCGCCTTCATCCACGGCCACGTCGAAGCCGCCCGTGGGCGCCGGCAGCGCGGACAAGGTCACGACCGGCCGCCGCGGGAAATCCTCGAGCTTGAGCTGGACGCCGGCGCCCGGGTCGACGCTCACCGTCACCGCCTTCCCTCTCGCCTTCTGCAGCTTGAACCAGGGCCGCGCCAGAGCCATGAAGGCGTCGTCGAGGAGCACGGGGTCCTCCACGTGAAGGGACGCGGGCGCCTCGCGGCAGCCGACGAGGTCGCGGCAGATGCCGAACGGATCCTTGGCCATCCCCGGAAGCCGGTCCGCGAGCCGCTCCTTGGAGGCGCCTTCCCCGGCCGCCACGGCGTCGCGAAGCTCCTCGGCTGAGCCGAGAACGGCCTTGCGCACCTCCCAGGCGCGCTCCCGGCGCAGGTCGGCGAGCATGACGCGCAGCGTTTCCTCCGGGGCCCGCGCGGCGGTGCTCGTCGACGCGTCCGCGCAGGCCGTCCCGGCCGCCAGCAGAAGAACCCCGAGGATCATGCTCTAAGGGTAGCCCCGCGATGTTACGGATTCAAGGGCATTCCGGCCCCCCGCGGGGAGGGCCCGTCAGCCCCCGCTGAAGGCCTGGATCAGGGCCACCTCGTCCCCGGGCCGCAGGGGCGCGGCGAGGTCGGCGGTCACCTCGGCGTTGACCGAGACGCGGATGTGCGGCCTCAGCGCGTCCTGCTCGTCGACGACCCGGAACCGGAAGCCCGGGTAGCGGCGGTCGAGCTCCTGGAGCAGGCCCGCGACCGTCGCCGCCTCGGCGTCGACCTCGGCCAGGCCGCCCGTGTAGGAGCGCAAGGACGACGGGATGATCACGCGCATCAGCGCGGCAAGGTCGCCGTCTCCACCGCGTAGATGTGGGGCAGGTACGCGGCCAGGCGCGACCACGACCGGCCCTCGTCGCGGCTGCCCCAGACCTCGCCGTGCGTCGCGCCGAAATAGAGGCCGACCGGGTCGCGGCCGTCGGCCGCCATCGCCTGGCGCTTGACCGTGAACCAGGCGTTGGACCGGGGAAGGCCGCGGTCCAGACGCTTCCAGGTCTTGCCCGCGTCCTTGGTCCCGTACACCGCGGGCTTGCCGTCCGGGCTCGTGCGCGGCCACGCCTGCGTGCCGTCCATCGGGAACACCCAGGCGGCGTCGCGGTCGCGCGGGTGCACGACCATCGGAAAGCCGATGTCGCCGACCGTCTTGGGCATGTTGCGGCCTATGCGCACCCACTCCTCGGACGGCCGGTCGAGCCGGTAGATGCCGCAGTGGTTCTGCTGGTAGAGCCGGTCCGGGTCCGCCGGATGCAGGCGGACGCAATGCGGGTCATGAACGCGCGGGTCGCTCCCGTCGAAGCCCTCGACGACGTCGAGGCCCTTGATCAGGTGCCGCCAGGTCGCGCCGCCGTCGGTCGTCTCCATGACGCCGCCGCTCGAGAAGCCCATATAGATATGGTTCTTGTCGCGCGGATCGATGTTGATCGAGTGGGTCTTGGGCCCGTCGGGCGTCGGATCGCCGCCGCACCACTCGCCGCGCTTCGGGTTCTCGTTGAAGCCGTCGACGCCCTTCCAGGTCCTGCCGCCGTCCTCGGTGCGGAACAGGCCGTGCGGGGAGGTTCCCGCCAGCCACACGCCGGGCTCGGACGCGTGCCCGGGCGTCAGCCAGAAGACGTGGTCGACGACGCGGCCTTTCTCCCCGTCGGGCGCCTTGCGGAACGCCGGCGGCTTCTCGGACTCCTTCCAGGACCGGCCCGCGTCGGTCGAGCGGTACACCGTCGGGCCCAGATGCCCGGTGCGCGCCGCGATCAGGATCGTCTTGGGATCGCGCGGGTCCTGCACCATGTGGTGGACCATGTTGCCGAGGAACAGAGGCTCGGAGGTCTTCCAGTTCCTGCGGGAGGCGTCCCCCCTCAGGATGAAGGCGCCCTTGCGCGTCGCGACGAGGACGGCGGGGACTCCGGCGGCGGGGCGGCGGGGCTTCGTCGGGGTTCGTTTCATGGGTTCTCCGATGGGGTCCCGGATTGTACGGATTTCTCTTCGCCGGCTCAATATCCGGCGTGTGACGCCGCGTCCCGGCGCGCGAACCAGACCGTCGCGGCCGCGGCGGCGGCGGCCGTCGCCATCAGCAGGACCAGCATGTCCTGCCAGCCGCCCGGCCGGTCGATGATGACGCCTCCGGCGAATTGATAGAGCATCGCCGCCGCGTAGCCCGCCGCGTCGATGAGCCCGATCAGGACGCCGCAGTGCCTGCCGCCGTGCTCGATCGAGAAGACGCTCATCGGGAGATAGTAGGAAGGCGCCACGGTCAAGCCGTAGACGAAGAGCACGACGACGGTGGCCGCGAACGCCGTCCCCGGCGTGAGCGGGACCCTTCCCATCGCGAACAGCGCCGCGAGGCACAGCGCGGAGACCGCGAGCATCCCGCCGAGCAGCGGCGCGCGTCCCCTCCGGGAGACGCGGTCGTACGCCCAGCCGCCGGCAAGGAGCGCCGCGAGGCACCCGGCCGGGAACACCGACGAGGCCGTCGCCGCCTGCGCCGGGGAGATAGCCAAGGTCTCCTTCAGGTAGAGCGGCAGGAAGCCGATGACCTCCATCAGCACCGTCGTGCACATGATGCTGACGCACATCAGCCAGACGCGGCCGCTGCGGGCGAAGTAGACAAGAGCGTCCTTGAGGCTCGCCCCGTCCAGCGGATGCGCCACGGCCTTGCCGTCCTCGGCGGCGGCGGGCGGAGGCAGGCCCGCGTCGCCCGGGCCGCCCTTCAGGAAGGCGAAGACGATCGCCCCGACGGCGACGGTCATCGTCCCCGCCGTGAGGAAGACGGCGGGCCAGGTCGTTCGCGCGAGCAGGGCGCCGAGCAGCAAGGTGGAGAGGACCGAGCTCAGGCGCGAGCTGGTCGAGATCACCCCCCAGACCTTCCCGTAGCGGTCGGGCTCGTACCAGGCCGCGATCAGCTTGGACATCGCCGGCCAGCCGGCGGCGGCGGCGAGCAGCATCGTGAAATTGAGGAAGCAGTAGAACGCGAAGCCGCCGGGGATCGAAAAGGCGAAGGCCGCCGCGGTCGTGACGGACAGCGCCAGCAGGAAGACCGCGCGCCCGCCGAGGCGGTCGGCGACGGCGCCGCTGAGCAGCTTGCCCGTGACCATCCCGGCCGTGCCCCAGCCCAGGATCGCGCCGAACATGGTCTTCGTGAGGCCGAGGGCGGGATCGCCGACCATCGCCGGGCTCGCGACGTAGATCGCCGTCCGGCAGAGGATGAAGCCCATGTACCCGAGGTACATGCAGCCTAGGATGATCAGTTCCCACCGCAGGCGCCTGCGCGCCGTGTCGAGCCCCATCGGGGGGCGATTCTACGAAATAGAGGCCCCGGTCAGGGTCTCCGCTCCAAAAGCTCCTTGAGCGTCTTCAGGTCCTTCTCCACCGCCGCCTTGTCCTCGGCGAGCCGGGCGTCCGACATGCCCGGCTGGCGGATCAAGGTGAACAGGAACTCGCTCCCCTCGCCGCCGGGGACGACCCGCATCGGGTTATGGACGGCGACCCCCGACTCCAAGGTCACGTCGTGGTCCAGCACGCCGAAGCGGTTCCGCTCGGCGAACCGGATCCGGACCGCGCCGAAAGGGGCCCGCGCGACCCAGGCGTCGCCGTCCTTGCGCACCTCGGAACGCGCCAGCCCGGCCGCCCAGAGGGGCAGGTTCCGCGGATCGGAGGCGAACTCGTAGACCTCGTCCGGCTTGCGCGCGATGTGAACGCCGATGTGGTGGACGTCGTCCATGGGGCCGATTATACCCGGAACGCGGACGGCGCGCCATGGCGGCGCGGTGACGGTTTTCGCGCCGGGCGACGCGCCCGCCTCTGGATTTTTAGCCGAAGGGCGTGTATCCTCACTCGGATGCCTCGCCGCCACCTGGCCGTCGCCGTCGCCGCCGTCTTCTTGCTGAGCGGCTGCCGCACGGCGGGCAAGGTGGTCAAGGGGACGGCGAAGCTGACCTACGGCACCGCCAAGCTCGCCACCAAGGTCGCGGTCAGCACCGTCGTCGTCGCCGGCGGCCTGGTGAAGGACTTCGGCTACTACGCGGCGAAAGCGGCGTACTATCAGATGCACAACGACGGCGGCGACCTGCACTCCGCCCCGGTGACCCGCGTGGTCGCGCGGCGCTACCCGAAGCTCCCGGCCTACAAAGGCGACTACCGCTGGCCGCTCAGTGCGGGCATCGTCAGCTCCGAGTTCGGCCACCGCTGGCACAAGGCGCACGAGGGCATCGACATCGCCGCCGACACGGGCGAGCCCGTGTACGCCTCCGCGGCCGGCGAGGTCCTCTACGCCAACGACCGCATGCGCGGCTACGGCAACGTCGTCATCCTGCGCCACGACTCGCAGGTGACCACGCTGTACGCCCACAACGATTCGCTGAAGGTCAAGCTGGGCGAGAAGGTGACGCAGGGACAGGTGATCGCCCTCCTGGGCAGCACCGGGCGCTCGACGGGGCCGCACATCCACTTCGAGATGCGGCGCGCCCGCACGGCGCTCGATCCGCGCAAGGTCCTGCCCAAGAGCCGCTTCTGATATGGACGAGCCGAGTCAACTGCGCCGTCGTTGCTGACGACCGGACCGTCCCTGGAAGATCCTGGACCCGAAGGCGAAGCTGATCTCGACGGTCGATCATTCTGATATTCGCGGGTTACGCTCGCGCGCAGA
>JACPFR010000030.1 GCA_016182905.1 Elusimicrobiota bacterium | reverse complement strand
CTCGACGATGGCCTCGGCCTCGTCCTTGGTCGGCGCCGGGAGCTTGACCGCGTTGAAGCGGCGCGCCAGCGCGCCGTCCTTCTCGATCTTGCGGTACTCCTCCATCGTCGTGGCGCCGATCACCGAGATCGTGCCGTCGGCCAGCGCCTCCTTGAGGATGTTGGCCGCGTCCTGCGAGCCGGAGGCCCCGCCGGCGCCGACGAGCATGTGGATCTCGTCGATGAACAGGCGGACCTTGCCCTTCGAGGCGCGGGCCTCGTCGAGTATCTTGACCATGCGCTCCTCGAACTCGCCGCGGTACTTCGTGCCCGCGACGACCTTGGTCAGGTCGAGCTTGATGATGTTGACGCCCTCGAGCTCGGGGATCTCGCCGTCGACGATCATCTGCGCCAGGCCGTTGGCGATCGCGGTCTTGCCCACGCCCTTCTCGCCGATGATGAGGGGATTGTTCTTCTCCACGCGCAGGAGGGTCTTGACGATCTGGCGCAGCTCGGCCTTGCGGCCGATCATCGGGGGCAGCTTGCCCTCGACGGCGGCGCGCGTCACGTTCGAGCCGTAGGTGTTGAGCGCCTTGTACGAGTCGTCGTTCTTCTCGATGAGCGGGAACAGGGAGCGGCGGCGCTCGGCCAGCGGCGCCGGCTTGACGCCGTCGTCGGGCAGCGGCGCGCCCTTGTGGAACGCCTGGAAGAGGGCCCAGCCGGCGGCCGTGGCGGCGCCCTTGGGATCGGAGGCGGCCTTCTCGGAGAGGGCGAGCTGGCCGAAGGTCTCCGCGAGCCACGCCTGGTTGGCCGCGAGCAGCGGCGCCGGGTCGGCCTTGCCGACGGCGTAGAAGCGGCCCTTGAGCTGGCTCTGCAGGAGCGCGAGGTTCTCGCGCGTCGTCTTTACCACCGGGGTCACGGGCTTGGCGGCGAGGTTACGGTCGTACTCGGCGAGCGTGTCGTGCGTGAGCTCGATCGCGGCGTTCTTGTAGAGGACGGCCACCTCGGCGCGGGCCTCCTCGTCGCCGACGGCCGCGAGCAGGCGCAGCGCCTCGCCGAGGGAGGCCATGGCGCGCGCGCGGGAATTGACGCCCCGGTCGTTGAGCAGGTCGATGCCGTCGATCGTCTTGGAGTTGGCTTTGTCCATCATCGGGTCCTGCAGCCGCGAACTGTCGCGCTGCACGGCCTTGCTGAAGATGTAGACGCCGGCCGACAGGCGGACGAGCTGGCTCTCCTCCGCGAGCTTGTCGACCGCGAGCAGCCCCTGAGCGGCCGGGACGCCGGCGCCCGCGGCGAGCTGGCCGATCGTCGCGCGGTCGAGCGCCTCGCCGGGCTTGACGCCCGCGACGAGCGCGTCGCGCATCGCCTCGACCTGCGCGCGGGTCGGCTGGGCCGGCTCGAGCTCCGCCGAGGCGGCGGAGCGGCGCGGGGTCAGCGCGGAGGGCACGCCGGAGACCTCGCCGCCCGGGCGCTTCTGTTCGCCGCCCTCGAACGCGGCGGCGGCGGCGGACTTGGACGCGCCGGCGGAGAGCGCGGGGGCGTTCAAGGCCTTGGCCTGGATCGCGGCGCCCAGGAGCGCGGCCTTGGCGGCGACCGGCTCGCCCTTGGCCGGCGCGGCGGGCACGAGGCCGGAGGCCGGCTTGAGCGCGGCGGGCGCGAGGAGAGCCGCCGGCGTCAGGGCGCCGGGAGCGGCGAGAGGGGTGAGGGCGAGGCTCGCGGGAGACGCGGTCGCCGATAGACCGGGAGCGGCGGAGAGGCCGCCGAGCGCGGCGCCGGCGGCGCCGGGGACGCTCGTGCCGGCCGCCGTCGCTGCGACCTTGGTGAGAGCCTGCGCGAAGGCGTCGCGGCTTCCCGGAAGGGTGACGAGGAAAGCGGCGAGCAGGGCGCGCGACAGGACGGTCGAACGGCGGCGATTCATCGTTTTCATGTGTTTATTGTAGTCGCGGCGTGACGGGCGCGCGGGGGCCAATGGGGCCGGGGGGGCGGGGAAAAGGGCCCTATTATAGGAATGGGCCGAGTGCCTAGGCCGTTTAGGCCGTATGGGTCAATTCGCCGGGCGCGTAACGGAGGTAGTAGCGCAGCGCCGACGAGAGCTTGGACGGGGTCAGCTCGCTCTTGAGGAGGACGTGCTGGGCCCCGAAGCCGACCGCTTCTCCGGCCCGGCCCGCGACGCCGGGGCCCGCCAGCACGATCAGGGGCGTCTCGGGGAATCCGGCGTGAAGGCGCGTCAAAGCCTCGATCTCCACTTCGCCGAGGTCCTGAAGCCCGAGAAGGATGATCTCCGCGCCGGCGATGTCCGGGCGCTCGGCCGCGATCTCATCGGTGACGTCGACGGAGGCGTCACCCGACCGCGCCAGTTCCGAGATCCAGGCGACGTCTCCGGCGACCGGCTCGATGAGAGAGATCTTGATCGACCCGTCATTCATGGCGTTCATGCCGATAGCATAAGCGTTCCGCGCTGACATTCAAGCACCGCCTAGTCAGGATATGTCAGGGCTGGTCAGGCGGTCGCGGGGTCCGGCCGGTCGCGCGCGTAGTCGGCGTAATACCGGACCAGGGACGACAGCTTCGCGGGAGTCAGCTCGTCGTCGAGGATCGCGTGCTGCGCGCCGAGCCTCACCGCTTCTCCGGCCCGGGAGGCCGCTCCGGGATGCAGGAGCACGATCAAAGGGGCGTCCGGGAATCCGGCATGCAGGCGCGCGATGGCGTCCCTTTCCGGCTCGTCGAACCCGTGGAGCCCCAGGAGGATGATCTCCGCGCTCTCGAGGTGCGGGGTCTCGGCGGACATGGCGTCGGCGACCTCGGCGGGGATCCCGCCGGTCTTCACCAGCTCCTTGATCCGGGCGACGCCGCTCGCCTGCGGCTCGATCAGCGCGATCTTGATGATTCCCGCGGGACGCTCGCTCACGGCGGAAGGATAACCCGAAACCGCCGCCGGGCAAGTGGTTCTATGGCGGGTTCGTCAGTACTGTCGTATCATCCCCGGGTCACGCCGACGGCTTCGTCCGCTTCGCCGCCTTCTCCGGGACGATCGCGTCCGGGTAGATCTCGTCGTAGGTCTTCACGGCCTTGAGCTTGATGCCGTCGCGGACCTCCTTCGGGATGTCCTCGATGTCCTTGAGGTTGGCGAAGGGGAAGATCACCTCGGTGTAGCCCATGCGGTGCGCCGCCATGACCTTCTGCTTGAGGCCGCCGATCGGCAGGATGTCGCCGCGCATCGTGATCTCGCCGGTCATCGCCAGGCCGGGGGTGACGGAGCGTCCCGTGAGCGCGCTGATGATCGCCGTGACCATCAGGCCGCCGGCCGACGGGCCGTCCACCTTGCCCGCCGGGGTGATGTTGATGTCGATGTCGTGCTTCGTGAAGTCGAAGCCCTGGAGGCCGTACTTGGCCGCGTTCTGCTTGACGTACTTGAGCGCGTTCTTGGCCGAGTCCTCGATGTCGTCGCCGAACTGCTTGCGCAGGCGGAGCTGGCCGGTGCCGGGCTCCTTGCTCACCTCGACGTTGAGCGTGCTGCCGCCGTAGGTGTTGACCGCCAGGCCCGTGGCCACGCCGACGCCGTTCTGCGCGACGGCGCGGGGGCTGAAGCTCTCGACGCCGAGGTACTTCTCGACGTCCTTCTCGTCGACGATGCCGGGGGTCTTCTCGCCGCGGGTCTCCGTCCACGCCGAGATCTTGCGGAGTACGGACTCCACCTGCTGGCGCAGCTTGCGCACGCCGGCTTCCATCGTGTAGCCCTCGATGATGCGGCGGATGGCGTCCTTCGTGAGCGTCGCCTCCTCGGGCTTGAGGCCGGTCAGCGCGAGCTTCTGCGGGATGACGTGCCTCTCCGCGATCGCGATCTTCTCGAGCGTGGTGTAGCCGTCGAACTCGATGATCTCCATGCGGTCGCGCAGCGGCTCCGGGATGTTGGAGAGCTCGTTGGAGGTGACGACGAACAGCACCTCGGACAGGTCGTAAGGCACGTCCAGGTAGCGGTCGCGGTAGGTGTCGTTCTGCGCCGGGTCGAGGATCTCGAGCAGGGCCGCCGTCGGGTCGCCGGCGTTGCCGTTGCGGCCGATCTTGTCGACCTCGTCCATCAGCATGACGGGGTTGATCGTGCCGGCGTTCTTCATCTGGCGCATGATCTCGCCGGGCATGGAGCCCAGGTAGGTGCGGCCGTGGCCGCGCAGGACGGTCTCGTCGTGCACGCCGCCGAGCGAGAGGCGCACGAACTTGCGGCCGAGCGCCTCGGCGATGGCGCCCGCGATCGAGGTCTTGCCCACGCCGGGGGGCCCGGTGAAGGCGATGATCGCGCCCTTTTTGGAACCGGTCTTCTTTCTGAGAGCCAGGAACTCCAGGACGCGCTCCTTCACCTTCTCGAGGCCGAAGTGGTCCTTGTCGAGGACGGTCCGCGCCTGCGGGATGTTCAGGTTGTCCTCGGTGCGCGCGCTCCACGGCACGTCGAGCAGCCACTCGAGGTAGGTGCGCAGCTTCTGCGCCTCGGAGTCCTTCGGGTTCATCTGCGCGAGCTTGTTGAACTCCGCCGTCGCCGTCTCCTGGACGCCGGCCGGCATGCCGATGGCCGTCATCTTGGCCTTCAGCGTCTCGATCGACTTCAGGCTGTCGGCCGAGCTCATGCCGCCGCCGTCGGCGCCGGGCGCGGCGGGCTTGGCCTTCGCCGACTTCTCCTTGAAGTGGGCCGTCATCTCGAGGATGACCGCCTCCAGGCGGGCCTCGGTGGACGGCTCCGCGAGCAGGCGGACCTTGGTCTCGTCGGTGAACGGGAAGTTCTGCGCGATCAGGTTGGTCAGGCGCTCGGAGCTGCCCTCCATCAGGGCGTGCCTGATCAGGTCGGAGTCGACGGCCGGGTCGAGATGCGCGAGCTGCTCGAGGGTGTGCTGGGCGAGCGAGCCGAGCTCGGCGAGGCGCGCCTGGTCGCTCGGGACCGCCTTGGGGTAGGAGACCTTCGCGATGGAGACGCCGGCCTCCTCCTTGTAGCCGGTGATGGTCACGGTCCGCAGCACGGTCATCATCACGGAGGAGTTGGCCGGATCGGCGGTCTCGGGCTGGGAGAGCTTGACGAGCACGGCCGTCGGGCTGTGCCCCTGGGAGTCGGAGCCCAAGGTCGTGGCGATCATGTAGCCGCCGTTCTTCAGGGCCCTCGTCACCATCGCGACCTGGTCGGCGCCCCGGATCCCGAAGCGGATGGAGTTGACGCCGGGGAAGAAGACCTTTGTGAGCGCGATCACGGGCGCCTCGACGGGGGAGGGCTGCGGGACCAAGGCGCGGCTCCGGGGGATGCCCCCGTCGTCTTCGTCGTCCCCGGAGGCGCGGCGCCGGTTGCCGTCGAAGCGCTCGCCGGAGGCCGCGGCGGACCGGCCGCCGTCGTCCTTCTTCATCCCGCCGGCGGCGGCGAGCGCGGCCAGCGCGGAGGGCGTGGCCGCGGCGGCGGGCCTCGCCGCGGCGGCCACGGCCTTCGCGGCGGGGATGGACGCCTTGATGGCGGCGGACATCGGGACGGCGCTCAGGGCGGCCGGCGCCAGCGCGGCGGGCGCGGCGGCGGGCGCGATCGCGCCGGGAGCCGCCGGGGCGGAGAGGGAGAGGCTCATCGGGGTCAGCGTCGTGGAGAGGCCTGGGGCCGCGGCGAGGCCGGAGAGCGCCGAGCCGGCGGAGGCGGACGCGCCGGCGGCCGGCCCCGCGGTCCCGACCCGGCCGGAGACCTGGGCGAAGGCTTCGCGGCTTCCGGGGAGCGTGACGAGGAAGGCGGCGAGCAGCGCGCGCGACAGGATGGTCGAGGGCCGGCGGGGCATCGTTTTCATGCGATGATGGTAACAGTGACGGAGGGGGTCCGAAGGGGCCGACCGGCCCCAGGGGGACGGGGAAAGGCCCTAGTTCCGATTAGGCCTTAAGGTCGTTCCCCGGGCTTGGGTCGGATCGTTGCTCCCCGGTATATAAGGGAATCTCCCGGGAGGGCAGCGCCATGGAGACTCGGAGGAAACGCCTGTATTTTTTCTCGGCCGTCCTTGCCGTCCTGGCCGCCGGCGGCGCCTTTCGCGCCTATGTCCATCCGTCCCCGCGGCGCGTGGCCGCGCACACCGAGGGCTGGGACAACAAGCCCCGGACGGTCGTTCAGGTCATGATGGAGCGCTATGGCAGCCCCGACGTCCTTTCCCCGGGCGCGGTGACCTGGAGCGGGCGCGGCCCTTGGAAGCGCATCGTCGTGCGCGACCGCGCGTCCGGCCGCTTCCTGGAGCAAACGGTCGGCTACTGGGTCCCGCTCGCGGCGATCGCGCCGTTGAGCGAGTTCGGACGCGGCGTGCGCGCCGATTTCTCCGCCGACGAGCTGACCGCCGCGAGCGAGGACGAGGCGCTGAACCGCCTGGCCCTCAACGTGGCCCATGACATCGCCGCCGGCCGGCGCGACGCCAAGGACGCGGCGCGATTCTACGACAGGACGGTCCGGCTCGCGGCGGCCGGCAAGGGGTCGGTGTACCTGACGAACCTCCTGTTCAAGCCGTACGCCCCGGAGCCGGGGAGCAGGCGGAGAAGGGGGGTCGGGTATTACTAGACCGCGGACGGCTTAGGCGAGCGGTCGTTCCAGTCCACGTCCTTGAACCGGCGGTGCGCCCACAGGGCCTGGCCGGGCACCGCGCGCATCCACCGCTCGACGCGGTCCGCGAGCCTCTGGTTGTCGGCCTTGTCGTCGTCGGTGAGCTCGATCTCGGGCTCGATGACGATCCGCACGCGCCCGTCGGCCTCGCGCGTGGGCAGCACGGGCAGGATGGCCGCGCCGGTGCGGCGCGCGAGCGGCGCGATGGCGGCCAAGGTCCAGGCCTTGACCCCGAACAGCCGCATCGGCTCGCCCATCGGCGCCGACATGTACTGATCCATCACGAAGACGACGCCGCCGTTGTCGCGCAGGGCCTTCATCACCGTCGGGATGGTGCGCGGCTGATAGGTCGCGCGCACGCCGACCGAGAGCCGGACCTTCTCCATCCAGTCGTGGAGCCACGCGGGCTTCAGCCGCCGGGTCACGATGGTGACCGGCATGTCCTTGATCGCGCCGATCGACGCCGCGAACTCCCAGTTCGCGATGTGCGAGCCCAGGAACAGCACGCCCTTGCCCTTCGCCTTGGCCTTCTCCCAGTTCTCGTAGCCCTCGATCTCGACGTTGCGCTGGACGTACGCGCGGAAGTGGCCCGGGATGGGGGAGAACATGTGCGCGAGCTCGAGCACCATGCGGCCGTAATGCTCGTAGTTCTCCTTCAGCAGAGCCCGGCGGCGCTCCTCGCTCAGCTCGGGGAAGCAGCGCGCGAGGTTCTCGCGCGCGACGCGGACGTGGCGCGTGTTGAAGAGCAGCGCGATCCGTCCCAGGAACGCGCCGAGCGCCATCTCCCGCGGCCGCGGCAGGACCGAGACAAGCAGGCCCGTTCCGTGCAGCGGCACGCGCAGGAGCAGCGCGAGGACCGGGTTCAGTTGAAGACGCCCCGGCGCGGCAAGGTCGGGAGCACCGCGCGCGCGATGGCCGGCACGAACTCCGGCCGGAGCAGCCTTGGATCGTAGGGCGCCAGGCGCCGCTCGTTCTCGCGCAGGCACAGCTCGACGAACTCCCGGGGGGAGACGTCCCCGAACTGGGCGTGGGCGTTCATCGTGAAGTTGTCCTGGCCGCCCTCGGCCTCGCCCTTGATCTTCAGCGCGGTCTTGAGCCGGCTCACCGCCTGCAGCCACATCGCCAGCCCGCGCTTGAACACGTACCGCGGCCGTCCGGCGTAGGGCAGCTGGGCCTGGTTGTAGGCGACCCAGTTCACGTGGAAGATGATGTGGCGGCCCTCCTCCTGCATGATCGGCTCGAACAGCTCGACGAGCGGCGGCGGGAAGAAACCCGAGTCGCGCGCGAGCGCGAACAGGCCGAAGGCGAAGAACGAGTCGAAGCACTCCCCGTAGCCGATGCGCATGAACGCCCAGTCGGGGTCGGCGGGCGCGGCGGGGTCGAACTTCGGGACCGGGATCCGGTACCTCGCGGTCAGGAGCTTCAGTATCTCGGCGTGGCGCTGCTCCTCGTAGCCCTGCAAGGTGATCGCCTTCGAGAGCGTCGGGTCCTTCTCGGCGGCTCCCATCGTCAGCACGGCCAAGGCGGTCTCCGCCTCGGTGCGCACGGCCTCCTCCCAGATGGGCAGGGCCCTCAGCCTCGCGACCACGGCGTCGTCCAGGGCGGGCCACTCGAGGTCCTCGGGCTTGTAGGGATCGTGGCTCTCCGTGAAGAACGAGCACAGCAGCTCCTTGTGCTCGGGGGAGCCGACGACCATGGGGCGGACGATATCAGCGTTCATGGGGTCTCCGACGGAGATTCTACAAAATTGTATGCTTCCCTCATGAGACACCTCCGATCCCTGTGCCTGCTCCTCGCCGCCGCGGCGCTCTCCTCCTGCGGCCTCGTCTACACCGACATCAAGGTGCCCCGCGGCTACCGCACCTCCGCCCCGTCCGAGGTCAAGTCCTCCCCGGACGATCCGCTCGTCGTCGGCAAGTCGTGCAACCGGTCGGCGGTCTTCCTGTTCGCCTGGGGCGACGCCTCGTACGCGGCCGCGGTCAAGGACGCGCTCGGCGCGAAGGAGGGCATCCTCTACGACGTGCGCGCCGACATCAAGGTGAACGCCTACCTCCTCGGACTCTACGCGAAGTGGTGCACGGTGGTGACCGGACGGGTCGCCAAGCTTTGAAGACGGCGCTGCTCGCCGTCCTGCTCCTCGGCCTCGCGCCGTTCGCCTCGGCGACGGGCGAGGGCGACCAGGAGGACGCGGTCCCCGGGCTGATCCCGGCGGGCGGCATCATGCTCTTCTACCAGTCCGAGGGGCCGCTCTCCTTCGTCACGATGACGCCCAAGGACCGCCCCGCCGGCGCCCGCGAGCTCGGCACGGTCAAGGGCGTCTCCTGCCAGCACGGCCTGTCGATCCCGCTCGCGGCACAGCTCAACGCGACGAGCGTCTCCGGCGGCTACGGCGACGGCAGCTTCCAGAAGGCCCTTCAGAACATCAAGAAAGAGTCTCCCGACATGATCGGGCTCTACGACGTGCGCGCCGACCTGCGCGTCTTCAGCATCCTCGGCATCTACCGCAAGCTCTGCACCGAGGTCACCGCCCGCGCCTTCGCCGCCGCGCCCTAGCCCTTCGGGGCGAGCATCCGGGCGATCATCGTCGCACTCGTCCATGCGCTGCGCCCGGCGGCCCCGGCGATCGTCTCGTCCGCCGGCTCGAGCCTCGCCTTTCCCGAGATCGCACGGCCCAGCCACAGGCCGATCGCCTTCACCAGCGTCGCGTCGGGCTGCCCGGCCAGGTCCGCGAACGACGGGATCTCCTGCGGCTTGAGGGAAGACCGATCGCGCTGAAGCAGCGAGCACGAAAGCGTCTGGACGGGCGGCAGCAGCCGGTCCCGCACCGAGGGGGGGAGCGCGAGCGCGACGCCGCCGTGCAGCTCGCTCGCGCCGGCGCCCTTGGTCCTTCGCTCCATCAGGATCAGGGCCGCGACGATGATCGCCGCCTGCAGCAAGGTCACCCGGGCGACGTCGGGCGGGTAGGCCCGCAGCTCCGGGTACTTCGCGTCCGCGAAATCGTAGAACGAGCCGGCGTACTTGAACGCGCGCGCGGTGATGATTCCGCCGGGCGTGTCCTTCACGTCGGGGCGACGGCCTTGCTCGGACATGTTCTGTTCCTCGTGATCCTCTTTAACGGTTCACCCATCGGCATGACTCATGGCCGTGCCGGTACTTCGTAGCGAAGCTCTTCATCAAAGAAAGCGCGCGTCGGGCACAAGCGCATGGTCATGCGCGGACGGCGTCATTCGTAGCGGGTCCAAAGCCGGATGACTTTTACGGTTTTGATCTCCGGAAACGGTCCTCCAGGAGGTTAGGCTCCGTGAGGCCGAAGTTCTTTCGCAATTCGCTCTGACAAGAACATCTTTAGGAGTGACTGATAGGGCACATCCCGTTTGTTTGCCAGAAGACGCAGCTCTTCAATCATTGATTCAGGAAGACGCAGAGAAATGGACTTAAGAGAGGGCCGCAGATTGGGGAAAATGACGTTCCTTCCCTTCTTCCAATCCACATAGTCCGCCGAATCGTGCGAGGCCCAAAAAGCCCGCTCGTCCGCCTCACTCTTAAACTTCGGGATCTTATTCTTCATGATTCTTGTAGACCTCCTTCTCCGCGCGGCTCATGTCGCGAGCTGAGATGACCCGGACCAGGTGCTTCCGTGTGGTAAAAACGAGAAAAAGAAGACGTGCTGCATCGGTGCGACCGAGCACGTAAAAACGGGGTTCTGTATGCGAGTGCGCCTCGTCAGGGGCTACGACGACCGGCTGGTTGAAAAAAATCTGCTCGCACTCAAACGGGCTGACCTTGTGCTTGCGCCAGATTTTATCGGTGTTCTCCTTGTCCCATTCGAATCCGAGGTGTCTGGAGAAGTCCGTTTCGCCCACGAAGTAAGTATACTATGGATATATACATATGTCAAGGTGGAGGCGGCCGTTGTCGGGGCGTAAGGCGATGGGTCCCATGCTCATCATGAGAATGCCCCCCGGAAAAGTTCCCTGCTCCGTTACTCCGCGTCCATTGCCCTCCGGCCCGCCTTGCGCTAGTCTGGAGCGGACATCAGGAGAAAGGAGGGATCACCCATGCGGACTTTGCTGAAGGTCACGATGCCGGTCGAGACGGGCAACCGGGCGATCAACGACGGGTCGCTGCCGAAGACGGTGCAGGCCCTGATCGAGAGGAACAAGCCCGAGGCGTCGTATTTCTACGCCGAGGACGGCAGGCGCACGATGCTGTTCGTCCTGGACATGAAGGACGCCTCGGAGATCCCCGAGCTCGCCGAGCCGCTGTTCATGGCCCTGAACGCCGAGGTCCGGCTCTACCCGGTGATGAACGCCGCCGACCTCAAGACGGGGCTGGAGAAGTTCGCCGGGCGCAAGCACGGCCGGGTCTCGGTCGAGGTCTAGACGCTAAGAGGATTTCCGCCGACGCGTCTGTGCCGGGCCGCTCGCGGCCCGGCCTAGTCCTTGCGCAGCATGCGCTGAAGCCAGCCGACGAGGCCGCCGCGGTGCAGGGCGCAGTCGCTGCGCGGCTCGGTGCCGACGAGGAACAGCTCGGCGTGCTTGCCGGGGCAGCCGGAGCGGGCGACCATGCCCGAGGCGGGGCAGACGACGACCTCGACGACGGACTCGGGGCGCGTGAACTCCGCGCCCGGGCGGTCGGCGGAGGCTTCCTTCATGAAGGAGGCCCATAGCGGGAGCGCGTCCTTGGCCCCGGTGAGGCGCAGCGCGCGGTTCTGGTCGTCGCCGACCCAGACGCCGGCGAGCAGCGACGAGGTGTAGCCGACGAACCAGGCGTCGCGGCCGTCGTTGGTCGTGCCGGTCTTGCCCGCGACGGGGAAGGTCACGCCCATGGCCTTCAGGCTCCGGGCGGTGCCCTCCTTGGCGACGCTCTCGAGCATCGAGTTCATCAGGAAGGCGGTGGCCGGGTCGAGGGCGATCGAGATCTCGGGCGGCGGCGCCTCGAAGACGACGCCGTCGGAGTCCACGACCGAGGTGACGAGGCGCGGGGTCGGACGGATGCCGCCGTGGGCGAAGGGCTCGTAGGCGGCGACGAGCTCGAGCAGGCCGACCTCCGACGCGCCGAGGGCGAGGCCGAGGTCGTCGCGCATGGGGCTGGTGATGCCGCAGTTCCGGGCCGTTTCCTGGATGCGCTTGAGGCCGACGCGCTCGGCGAGGTCGAGGGTGGCGGCGTTGAGGGACTTGGCCAGGGCCTGGCGCATCGTCGCGGTGCCGTAGTAGACGCCCTCGTAGTTCGAGGGGGACCAGCCTTTCCCGGCGCCGGGCCACGTCTTGGGCTTGTCGCGCAGGACGGTCGCCGGGGTCAGGTTGGCCTGGAGGGCGGCGGCGAAGACGAAGGGCTTGAAGGCGGAGCCGGGCTGGCGCAGGGCCTGGGTGGCGCGGTTGAACTGGCTCTCGCTGAAGCTGCGGCCGCCGGTGAGGGCCAGGACGGAGCCGTCGCGCGGGTCGATGACCGCGAGCGCGGCCTGGTGCTTCGCGGGGGAGAGGGTCTTGCGCGCGAGGGATTGGAGGAGCGGGTCCATCGCGGTGTGGATGGAGAGGCCGTGGCGGTACAGCGAGTCGCCGCCGTAACGCGGCAGGAGCTGGCGCACGACCTCGGCGGCGTAGTAGGCGGAGTCGCGCCGGTCTTCTTGAGAATCGCTGCGCTTCAGCGCAAGCGGCTCGGCGAGGGCGGCGGCGAGCGCGCTCGGGCCGATCATGCCCTCTTCCTTCATGCGGCGCAGGACGTGGTCGCGGCGGGACTTGGCGGCGGCGGGGTCGCGGAAGGGGTTGTAGACGCCGGGGCCGCGGATGACGCCGGCGATCAGGGCCGACTCGGTCAAGGTGAGGTCGGAGACCTCCTTGGAGAAGTAGTGCCGCGCGGCGGAGCGCACGCCCATCACGCTCGCGGGGCCGTCCTGGCCGAGGTAGATGTGGTTGAGGTACAGCGTCAGGATGCGCTGCTTGTCGAGGCGCAGCTCGAGGTACAGCGAGAGGGCGGCCTCGGCGAGCTTGCGGCGGAAGGTGCGGCGCGGGGAGAGGAAGAGGTTCTTGGAGAGCTGCTGCGTGATGGTGCTGGCGCCCTGCAGCTCGCGGCGGCGCAGGTTGGCCAGGGCCGCGCGGGCGACCGCGCGCGGGTCGAGGCCGTGGTGGGTCCAGAAGCGCTTGTCCTCGGTGGCGACGACGGCGTCGCGCAGCGAGGGGGGGATCTGCTCCCAGGCGGCGGGCTCGCGGCGCTCGGACTTCTCGCCGGCGAGCTCGACGACGAGCTCGGGCTCCAGGCGGATCTCGCCCACCGTCCCGCCGAGGCCGTCGAAGACGTTCCACTCGCCCTCGTCCGAGCGGCGCAGGAAGTAGACGCCCTCGGCCTGCTCGGAGCCGGGGATGCGGTGGCCGCGCAGGTAGACGGCGAGCTCGGGCGGGGTCCAGCGGTACTCGCCCTTGAGCGGCGTCTCGCTCGTGCGCCGGTAGCCGAGGCGGTCGAGGCGCTCGATGAGGCGCTGCGCCTCGCCGCGCGCGGCGTCCTTGACGACGAACGGGGCCGACCAGATTCGGGTGGAGAAGCTCACGCCCAGGCCGCCGACGACGAGGGAGGACAGCTTGCGCTCGGCCTGGGCCGCGAGCCACAGCGAGCCGAGGGCCGTCAGGCCGAGGAGGGCCGACGCGGCCCAAAGCCAGGCGGGACCGAAGGGGCGCCGGCCGCGCGGCATTATCAGAAGCGGACGCCGAAGCCGGCGTGATGCGTCTGACCCAGGGAGCGTTTCTCGGCCATCGCGTAGTCGAGCGAGAACCGGCCTTCGCGCATGCCGACGCCGAAGGTCAGGCGCGCGTGGTCGGAGTTGAGGCGCCAGCCGGCGCGCAGGGCGATCGAGGTGGAGGCGCCGAAGTCCATCGCGAGCTCGGAGCCGAGGGCCCCGATGAGCGCCTCGTCGCGGACCTTGACCGCCTCGGCCGCGGCGAGGAAGCGGGTGGCGGTGAGCGGGCCGCGCAGCTCGGGGTCGCCGCCGGCGGGCGCCGGCCGCGACTGCCAGGACCAGGACGCGCCGCCCCGCGTCGTGAGCGGCAGGGGGTCGCGGTCGACCTCGAACTTCACGCCCGGGCCGGCGTTCTGGAGGGCGGCCCCGAGGACCAGGCCCTGGAGCGGGGTCCGCCATTGCGCGCCGACGTCGCCGGCGGCGCCCGAGGCTTTCGCCTCCTGCGCCAGCTCGAAGCGGAAGAACTTCCCGGCCGCGCCGACCGAGAGGCCGCCGGGAAGCGGCAGGCCCCAGGCGAGATGGCCGACGAAATCGCGCGCCGCGGTCCGCGTCTCGGTGCGGCCGCCGGCGAAATGCAGGTCCACCTTGCCGGCGTCGTAGTACGAGAGGCCGGCGGCCAAGGCGCCCAGCGGCAGCGGCTGCGCCCAGCCGAGGAAGCCGAAGGTGTCGTCGAGCACGCCGCTGGTGAAGGTCGTGTCGAGCTGCGGGCGGCGGGCGGCCGCGAGGCCCGCGGGGTTGGTGCTCAGCGAGGACAGGCCGCCGGGCACGGCCGCGTAGGCGTCGGCCATCGCCGCGGAGCGCGTCGACAGGGAGCGGCGCAAAGTGGGCGAGCCGGCCGCTCCCGCCGGGGAGGCGAGGGCCAGGGCCAGGGGGACGGCGAGAAGGAGGCGCGGGGTCATCGGATCACGACGATCTTGCTCTTGATCGCGATCTTCGGCCCGTTGACGGCGACGAAGTAGAGGCCGCTGGGGACCGTCGCCCCGGACGCGTTCTTGCCGTCCCAGGCGAAGCCGAAGGAGCCCTCGGCGTGCTCGTCGTCGAACAAGGTCCGGATCGGGCGGCCCTCGGAGTCGTGGATGCGGACCGTGGTGCGTCCCGCGTTGAAGGTCGTGATGTCGATCAAGGTGGAGCCGCCGTTGCGCGGGCGCAGGAGGTTGTCGGTCAGGGCCACGGTCCCCGGCGCGAAGTCGATGAGCAGGGCCGCGGTCTTCGTGGCCGGCACGCCGTCGGCGTTGGTCACTGTCAGGTCCCAGAGACCGAGCTCCTGGCCCTGCGTCGCGAAGGTGGCCGTCAGGGCCTGATCGTCCGTCCGGGCCACGCCCGTGCCGGCGATCGTGACCGCCCCCTTGGTGATGGACGCCCCGAACAGGCCTCCGGCGGCGGAGAAGATCTCCCCGGAGACGGTCACCGGGATCGCGCTCGCGCTGCGGTACACCGTCGCGGGCGTCACCGCGGCGGGATCGGGCGCGCCGGTCAGCGCCGAGCGGACGTCGCCCGTCGAGTTGAACGCCTCGTAGTAGGAGTAATACAGCCGCCAGCGGAAGCTGTCGGTGGAGCGGACGGGGACGGGGAAGGACATGGCGCCGGTGACGACGGGCGTCGAGAGGCGCACGCCGGTCTCCGCCGTGAAGGCGGCGCCGGAGACGTCGTCCGACAGCGCGCTCAGGATCACCGTCGCGCTCGAGCCGGCGCTCGGGGGCTGGGAGTAGAACAGGCGGATCCTGCCGTTGGTCAGCTTGGCGACGCCGGACTCGTAGGCGGTCGTGGACAGGACGATGGAGGAGGCGCCCCAGGTGGCACCCTGGTCGGTGGAGAGGGCGGTGAAGATCCGCCGGTCGGGGAGGTCGTCGCCGCCGTTGAAGTCGCGCGTGTAGTACAGCCTCCAGTCCCCGGAGGTGAGGACGGCGAGGCGCGGCACGCCGACGTAGGTGTTCGAGCCGTTGACTGCCTCGGCCGTCTCGTTGGCCCAGCCCAGGCCGTCGGCCGAGGTCGCGCTGTGGATGCGGAAGGAGCCCGTCGTGGAGACGATCGAGTACAGCATGCGAAAGCCCCCGCCCG
>JACPFR010000029.1 GCA_016182905.1 Elusimicrobiota bacterium | reverse complement strand
GGACGTCCAAACCGACTACTGTGGTAGAATGACTCATAGAGCCGTACACCTCCGTGTTGTATGCGGATAGGCTTCTTCCGAAGCAACCCGCGCATTCTACAACGACGGGATCAGGTGTACGGCTCGTCCATCTTATCTAGGCGCTTTCCGCGGCGCGATCAGGCGCCCGACAGCGCGCCGTCCAGCTCTTCCTCGAACGCGGCGACGAAGGCCCCGGCGGTCGGGTAATCCGCGCGCCGCCCGCTCCAGCGCCCCGACATGACGCGGAACGCCGCCGACCCGTCGTCGACCTCCACGCGCACGCGATGCCCGCTGATCAGGCAGGAGGGCGGCTCGTGGGGCTCGTTCTTCTCGAGCTTCAGGTCGTCCTCGCCGATGTGGTGCCGGCGCAGGATGATGAGCGCGGTCTCGCGCAGGCGCGGCTCGAGGCGTTCGCCGGAGGAGCTCATTCGACCCAGTCGCCCCTAGCGCAGAGACCAGGACCCGTCGCCCTGGAGCTGAGGCGTTTGATCGCGGTTGAGGCGGCGCGCCTCGTCCTGCACGCGCGGCGTCAGGTAGTCGGCCAACGCCTTGGGCGTCGTCTTACCCGCGCCGAGACCCTGGAGCAGGAAGTACGTGAAAGCGCCATGGCCTTTGTCGTCGAGCGATCCCGATATCTCGTTGGCGGCGGAGGCCGCGAGCACGGTGAGCTTCGCGGGCGCGCCTCCGGTCTCGACCTTGCCGATGAGCGGCCGGGCGCCGGAGGCGAGCACCGAGCGCCCGCCCATGCCGGAGAAGCAGGAGTCCATCGCCACGAGCACCTGCTTCGCCGGAAGCTCGCCGAGCTTCCGGTAGAGTTGGGCGACGGGGTAGGCGGTCGATTCGAGGAAATTGGGGTCGCCGTCCCAGGGCACGAGATACGCCAACCCCGTCTTCACGTCGGGCGCGCCGTGCCCCGAGAAGTAGAAGTACACGCGGCTGTCGGCCTTGGCCAGGCGCGGAAGCCATTGCTCGACGTTCTTCACGAGCGACGCCCTGCCCGCTTTAGAGCCCTTGAGCAGGGCGATGTTGCGTTCGGGCACGCCGAGAGCCCGGACGTATGCCTTGAACGCGTCCGCGTCGCGCTCAGCGTACGGCGCCTTGGCCGGGATGTCGGAGTAGGATTCGATGCCGACGATGACGGCGAGGTCGTCAGGCCTCTCGGGCGAAGAAAAACCCGGCGAAGGGGAGACGGGCAAAGCCGGGGCCGGCGCGGGGCTCGCCGCGACCAGACGCGCGGCGGGCGGCTCTTGCCGGGAACCCAGGAAGTCCTGCAGCTTCGACGACGCCGTCAGTCGCTCCTCGAGCTGCGCTCCGAGGTCTTTGGCCCCCTGTTCCACCGCCGCCCCGTAGGGACGCGAGACAGCCGACCACGACTGACGGCTTTCGGAGTGGACGACGAGCCGATCTATCTGACGGCCGTCGAGGGTCAAGACCGCGGCCGTGACGTCCATCTTGGTCGGGCTGAATTTATTCGTCGAAAGCACCGCGTAGAAATCGACGACGATGACGACGTCGGCGCCCGACCCCTTGGCCTCTTCCAGCCTCGATATCCGGACGGCTCGTTTGAAGTCCTTGTCGAAAGCCGCGAAGACGGAAGCGAACACCGCGTCGGGATCGAATTGGCCGAAGGTCGACTTGCGCAGGTATTCCAAGGCGCTTTTCGTGTTCTCGGAATAGACGACGGCCGCCGTCGCGCCGGCGTAGGGCGACACCGCAGCCGGCATGACGCTGGTCCAGGTATTTTGGCGCACGGGAGGCGGGGCGCAGCCCGCCGCGAGAGCCGCCAAAGCCAGCATAGCGCAGCAGGCCGCTTTCATCATCACGCGATAGTATATAAATGAAAGCCCTCCATCTCCGGAGGGCTTTCGACTATCCTTGAGGATAGTTCACGTCGAGATCCGGCTGCCCGTCGTGGACGCCGTCAGAACCCTCGCGAGTCGGCGCTAAGGCAGGTCGAAGATCTGGACGCTCTGCCTGCCGGCGGCGATCAGACGCCTGCCGTCGCGGCTGAAGAGCAGCTGGCCGATGGACTGACCCCGGCTGTAGACCCAGCCCTGCGGGACGTAGGTCGCGTCCAGCTCCATGACGAGCTCGCCGGTCGAGAGGTCCCAGACCATCAGGCGCTCCGGGTTCGGGCCGCTGAACTGGCCGGGCGCCTTGACGACGGCGGCCATGTACCTGCCCTTCTCGTCGGCGAGATAAGGCGCGACGTCCCAGTCGTTGGGGACCTCGATGGAGCGCAGGACGGCGCCGGTCTGGAGGTCGAGCAGCTGGATCTTGCCCTCGTCGTGGAGGATGAGCGCGGGGCGATCCTGGAAAGTACCGAGCTTGGCGGAGATCGTCGGCCACCAGCCGTACTTGCTCCGAGGGTTGCGGGCGCGCCAGGCGGCGACGCGCTCCTTGAGCCACTCGGGCGTCGCGTCCAGGGGCCGGCGCGGATCGAAGAGGTCCCAGAGCCTGAGGCTCGGCTGAGACTTTCCGGGCGCCGCGGTGAGCAAGGCATCTCCGCGCAGGCTCAGCAAGGTCGCGTTCTCGATCAGCGACAGCGCGACGCCGTCGGCGCCGACGAGGCGGACCTCGGCGCCCAGGTAGTGCTGCTGCTCGTTGCGCAGCTCCTTCATGGTGGCGTAGAGCGGCCCTCGCGAGGCCTGCGTCATCTCCCGCAGCACGTAGACGTCGGGGATCCTCACCGCGCTGACGGCGTCGGCGGGAGTCAGGACGTCCCGATCCCCGGTCAGGTCGAAGGAGCGCACCATGTTGTAGCTGAACTTCCGGCCGCCTTCTTCGCCGTCGTGCAAAGTGGTCACGAGCAGGCGGCCGTCGGCGGCCCAGGCCACGCCCAGGGAGTTGGCGAGGTCTCCGTAGAGCTGGCGGGCGTCGTCGAGCTGGATGGTCTTGAGCAGCGCCTTCGTGCGCGCGTCCCAGATCTTGACGCTGCGGTCGCCCGCGGCGCGGGCGATCCAGCGGTCGCCGGGGCTTATCGCGATCTGCCAGGTCGTCGCGTCCTTGCCGGCGTCGTCCAGGAGCGCGGGCTCGCCGAGAAGCTTCTGCGGACGCGGGTCGATGACGCCGTCCATGCGGGTGTTGAGGGTGATGCCCGCCGCCCGGGCCTTCGCCGCTAAGGCCTTCCAAGTCGCGACCGCCTGCGCGCGCAGCTCGGGCCGGAAGTCCAGGACGGGCGCGTTCGCGACGCCGGTCAGGAAGCCGACGGCCGCGTCGGCCAGCTGCTTGAGCAGCCCGGGCTCGCTCACGCGCCCGTGCGCCTCATGGAAAAAGCGCAGCGCGTTGGCGACGTAGACGGCCTCGTCGAAGCCGGGGATGACGGCGTGAAAAGGGCTGTAGCTCAACGACAGGAGCAGCCGGTCGACGACGGAGTGCCCGTCGATCTTGTCGTGCTCGTCGTAGCGGCTCACGAGCTGCTCGGTGAGGTCGCGGCGGAACCCGTCGATCTGCTCGGGCGTCATGGGGCGGCCGTTCTGCTCCGCCTGCGCCGCGTAGCCGGCGAGGCGCCCCTCGAGGTTCCGGAGCTCCTCGCCGATGCGGTTCTCGCGATTGAGCGAATCCATCTGCGGCACGCGATTCTGAATAGCCTCCAGCGCCGGCAGCAGAAGATCGACGAGCGAGGCGCCGTCCGGCATGCCGAGCGTCAGCAGCAGCTCGTGGCGCATCTCGGCGGGATCGAAGCGGCCGCGCTTCCATTGGTAGAGGTGCATCGACTGCCGCCTGCCCTCGACGTGAGTGTAGCCGCCGCTGCGGTTGCTGCCGGTCCAGCCCTCGGGCCGGGCGGCGCCGAGGCGCATCCCCTCGAGCGTCTCATCCAGCGAGCCCGTGATCGTGCCCAGCCACTCGCCGATATATAACGCGCGCCGCTCGCGGCGCGCGGCGACGAACTCGAGGCCCGCGTGCTCGGCGTGCGGGAGCATCTGCATGACGAGGGCCCGGGCTCCGGGCGTGTTCAGCCGGTCCATCGCGCCGAGCGTTCGGACGAGCATCGTCCGCAGCGGCTCGAAGCGGGCGCGGACCGCGGGGTCCTTCAGCCCCTCCTGCGCCGCCTTCTCCAATCCGGCCCAGCCGTCCGGCCGCTCGGCGCGCTCGTCGTGAAGCCGTTTTCGGATGTCCTGGCGCGCGGCGCCCTGCACGAGGTTGAAGGTGTTGACGGCCACGGCCGCGAGGTCGTAGAGCTCGACGGCGACCGCGTCGCGAGCCTCCACGGGCAGGGCCGCGACCTGCTCCGGCGCCGCGGACTCGAGCGCCGAGCCGAGCTCGGCGAAGGCGCCCAGGCGCTCGGCCAGCGAGCCCTTGTCGAGCCGGCCCGCGTAGGCCGCGAACCGCTCGGCGTCCGGGAGCGGCCTCGGCTCCCGGCGCGCGGCGGCGCTCAATAGGTCGGACAAGGAATGGAATTCGATGCCCGCGATCGCGCCGAGCTCGGCGAGGATTTCCGCGCGCGCCGAGGCTTTTATTTCGACGGCGAAGGTCTCCTGGAACAGGGAGAACGGGCCGTCCCTTTCGAGGCTCTTGATCTTGCCCTCGCTCCGCTGCACCAGCGCCTCCAGCTGCGCGGATTGGTCATGGCCCGTGCCGCGGCGACCGTCCTCCGCGGGAAGCGTCCGGATGAGGACGATCTCGGCCTCCGGGGCGGCGGGCGCGCTCTGGTCGAAAAACCGGTCTCCGACGGCCGCGGCCCGCGCGGACGCGTCCGCGAGAGCCCTCAGGGCGGCCTTGGGCGCGGCGGCGGGAGAGCCCTTGGGAGCGGACGGAGCCGGGATCGCGGCCAAAGCGGCCGCGGCGGGAACGGGAGCGGCATCGACGGCGGCGTTGACGGCGACGGCCGGCGCGCTCAGCGGGCTCGGGGCGGCCAAGACGCCGGACAAGGGGATGGCCCTGCTTAAGGACGGAGCGCCTGGGATGGACCCGCCGAACCCCGCTCCGATCGACGGGGTGACGGAAACGTTCACGGCCGCGCCGCGTGTCATCGTCTGGGCGGCCGCGGGCGCGGTCAGTCCGGGGCCGCCGATGAGGACGGCGACGGAGACGACCGCGGCGACGGACTTATGCAGCATGCGGCGATTCTATCGAAAAGCGGCTGAAGCGCCCCGAGACCATCGGCGTCAGTCCGCCGATTCATTGGACCTAGGACATTTTGGGCCCAATGTCCGACTAGCGCGAGCTTACGCCTTCTTGAGAGCGGATACCCAATCCTGCCGAGCCCGATCCGCAAGATGCCCGAGAGCCGTGTCGAGCGTTCCGGAGAATTCCGCCACGCGCAGAAGGCCCAACTCTTCCCCCGAAAAGACGCCGATGCGGGCCAGCCGATCGACGAACGCTTCCTTGGAGCCGCCCTCCTGAGGCCGCGGGCGGCCGGCGGCCGCGCACGATATCGCGACGGCCTCATCGAGGGAGACCCCGGCGCGGAACAGCGCCGACAGACAGACGAGGAAGCGATGCTTCGCGTCGAAGCGCCAAAAGCGGTCGAGCAAGGCGCTGTCCTTGACCCAAGGCCACGAGAGGCAAAGAGCCAGCAAGAGGAGGTCCATGCGGACCAAGGCGCCCAGAACCACGCGCCAATAGGCATCAAAGCCCGCGCTCGCCCATAACGGAGCCTCGAGTATCAGCGGCGCGAGGTGCAAGAGGAATACCGGCGTCGCCAAGCGGGCGAGGAGGCCGAGCCAAAAGAGCCTCCGCGTCTCCAGGATGTCCGACACGGCCGCCAGCGCCAACTCCATCCGCCCCGTCGCCTCGCCCATACGGACGATCTCGACCTGCCAGCCAGGGAAGAGACCGGGGTGATGAGACATCGCCGTCGCCAAGCTCCCCCCCCGCCGCAGGCGCGCCTTGAGCGCGAAGGCGATCTCCTGCTCGAGCGTCCCCTCGGCGGCCAGCAGGTCGATCGCCTCCAGGATGGGAACGCCGCTGTTCGCCGCCTGCGTCAGCGACTGGTACAAACTCAAAGGCCGTGAACTGAGCTCGCCGATCAGAATCGCTCCAAAGTCTGAAACACCATTCGTGCTGCGGCGAAAACGCGGCAGCAACTCACGCTGCCGGTAAGTGTAACCCCGTTCCTTGGGAATTAAAAGCCCTCCATCGCCGGACGGCTTTCGACTATCCTTGATCCAAATCTTGCATTAGGAACTAGGTTGGGATCGGCCATGGCGCCTTAAAGGCGTTGATGCTGGCGAATAATCCGTCGAACCAAGCCCGGCGTTGCCGCGGCAAACTGATCCGCTGGACCTTCTTTCGGCCATTTCGTCCGACCCAGCTTCCTAATGCAAAGCATTGGAAGCGCATCGTGGAAAGGCGAACCGCTTTCGGCGCTTTTAGTAACGCCTGCCGGAACACGCTCATCAAATTGTAGGCCAACATCACG
>JACPFR010000028.1 GCA_016182905.1 Elusimicrobiota bacterium | reverse complement strand
GGTGACTTCCGCGAGCTTGACCTCCGCCGGGGATGCCGAGTCCAAGTGAACTCCGAGCGGAGTACCCTGGCCATCAACCAGAACCATAAGCTTCGATCCCTTCCCGCGTTTGGTTTTGCCGACTTTGAGTCCCCTTTTTTGCCCCAGCCGTCACAAACTCTGTCGTCCTCAGCGCATGTGTGATGGTAAAAATATCTAATTTTGTCCGATGAGCGAGGCTTACCGTGAGTTCTACGGGCGGATGATCGTCGCCGCCTTCGCGTTCATCTTCCTGGTCAGCGCCGGGATCTACGCGGCGACGCGCCGGCGGGACCTGGTCAAGCAGTACTGCGTCGCCCATCTCGTCGCGCTGACGCTCGGGACCATCGTCGACATAATACTCGCGCTGTATATCATGCCCCGCGGCGGCATCCCGCCGGCGTACGTGGGCGGGATCTTCCTGGCGCCGATCGCCTTCTTCGTCGCCTTCTCGATCTACATCTGCCATCGCGGCACGGTCCTGCACGCGCACGACATCCTGATCCCGATCGTGCCGATCGTCCTGTGGGGTCTGCTCGTGATCTTCGGCGGCCAGCGCGGCATGGGGGACTACGACGTGCTCGGCGCGTGGTTCGTCTCGGCGGGGTGCGGAGGCGTGGACATCGCCGCGTCCTTCGGGTCGCCGGCGCTGACGGAGCGGGCGCGCCGGGTGAAGCTGGCGGGCTACGCCTTCATGCTCGCCGCCGTCTACCTCATTTTGCCTTGGGCGACGGCTTAGCGAGGAGCAGCCGAAGCTCCGTGATCTTGGCCCTGGCGCGCGAGTGCTCGGAGCGGTCGCGCTCGTTGTCCAGGATCCGGATCCAGAGGGCGAGGGCCTCGCGGTGCTCCCCGCGCGCCTGGCGCAGGTTGGCCAGGATCGCCTTCATCGTGCTCGGCGTCTCCGGGGCGTCGAAGCTCGACTCGAGCAACGCGATCATTCGGTCCGTGTCGCCCTGCTTCTTATAGGCCAGCGCCGCGAGGTACAGCGCGTACATCGGCTGGTCGGGGGAGCGGCGCATGCCCTCGTTCAGCAGCTCCGCGGCCTCGTCGGGGCGCTCGACGCCGTGGAACCAGGCGAGCATGCCGGCGGAGAACAGGACGGCCCGGTGGAACGAGGGGTCGAGGCGGGAGACGCGAAGGCTCAAGACGGACAGATGCTCGTACGAGCGCCCCGGGCGGTCGGCGTATTCCGGCAAAGACCCGGCCGCGTACTGCAGGAGCTGGATCCAGGCGAGGTCCGCGGCCGGCGCGCGGAAGCCGGCGGAGGCCAAAGCGGCGTCCTGGAAGGCGAACGGCCCGGCCTTCAGCTCGCCCAGCGGGGGGAACCGGGGCTCGTGGAGGCGGCGCATGCGCGACCCGGCGAGGAGCGCCAGGGCGAACGCCGCGGCCGCGACGGCGAGCCAGCGTCCTTTCATCAGAACTCCTTCTGGTCGAACAGCTGGACCGACAGCGCGAGGCACGCCGCGCTGTAGGCGAGGGCGTAGACGCCGGCCCACATCAGCCACTCCGCCCCCGGCGCCGCCTGATGCCAGAAGTCCCGGTAGTTGAAGCGGGCGAAATCCGGCGCCGCGTGCGAGAAGGCGACGAGCGCCGTCTTCAGGAAGGCGCTGCCCGAGCGGTCGGCGAGGAAGCGCATCTCGGAGGAGAAGTGGCCGAGCATCCAGAGGAACACCGCGAACGCCGTCGCCGCCGCCTCGCTCGTCAGCGCGAGGGAGAGAAGCAAGGAGAGCGCTCCCATCACCGCCGTCTTGCCGAGGACGCAGCCCAGGGCGGCGAGATAGCGCAGCGGCTCCCACCAGCCGAACAGGCCGAGCAAGGCCAGGTGCATCAGGGCCATGACGCCCATGCCGAGCGCGACGGACGCGACGGTGCCCAGGAAGCGGCCGAGGAGGTAGTTCCCGCGCCGCACGGGGTGGGTGAGGATCAGGTAGATCGCGCGGGACTCGATCTCGACGAGGATCAGGCTCACCGCCAGGAACACGACCGAGACGAGCGCGATGGCCTCGATGGCGGCCAGCCCCAGGTCGAGCAGGAGGCGCGCGCGCTCGTCGGCGCCGAGGGCGGAGACGATGATCGCGCCGCCGAGCAGCACGAGGCCGAACAGCGCCGCGGACAGCCACGCCTTGCGGCGGATGTGCTCCTTGAACGTGTACGCGAAGACGGCCGAGATGGTCTGCATATCACTCCATGCGGATCGCGCCGACGCCGTCGGTCCGGACGACGGCCGCGGCGAAGGCCGTCTCGAGGGCGTCGGCCTTGCCGCGCCACTCCTCCTGCCTCATCACCTTCACGAGGCGCCCGCCGCTGAGGATGCCGATGCGGTCGCAGACGCGCTCGACCTCGGAGATGTCGTGCGAGGAGAAGAGCACGGTCTTCCCCTTGGACTTGAGCCAGAGGATCAGCACGCGCACCTCCTTGATCGCGAGCGGGTCGAGCCCGGTCACGGGCTCGTCGAGGATGACGAGCTCGGGGTCGTGGATGAGCGCCTGGGCCAGGCTCGCGCGCTGCAGCATGCCCTTCGAGTAATCCGAGAGCCTCTGGTCCATCGCCTGGACCAGGCCGACCTTCTCGAGGATCTCCGTCACGCGCCGCTCGATGTCCGCGCCCGGGATGCGCGACAGGGCGGCGAACAGGCGCAGGTTCTCCCGTCCCGTCAGGGTCTTGTTGAGGTACGCCGCCTCGGGCGCGTAGCCGATGCGGGCGAGGACCTCGACGTCGGAGGCGCGCCGGCCCAAGGTCTCCACCTCGCCCTTGGTCGGGTGATGCAGGCCCATCAGGAGCTTGATCGCGGTGGTCTTGCCCGAGCCGTTGAGGCCGAGGAGGCCGAACACCTCGCCCTTCTCGACGTCGAGGTCGAGGCCGACCAGGCCCGGCGTCTGGGTGACGCGCCCGAGGTGGGACCGGCGGTAGATCTTGGAGACGTTCTGGAATCGGATGGCGTTCAAGCGATCACCTCTGGAAAGACTGCCAAAGACCGTAGGCTCCGACCATGGCCAGGGCCGTGGCGGTCAGGCGCACGCGCCGCGCGAACAGCTCCTCGGCGCGAGACTCGGAGACGTCGGCGAGGCGGCGCTGCTCCGCGCGCAGGCCGCACCAGGCGACGAAGAGGAGCGCGGCGCCGGCGGAGGACGCGCCGGCGAAGGCGGCCGGGAGCGCGAGGGGGGCATGCGGCAGCGCGGGACGGGCGGCGGCGCACCAGGCGAGGCCGAGGCAGCCGGCGGCGGCGGCGCTCGCGGCAGGGGCGAGCCTGCCCAGGCCGGCGGCGAGGGTCGCCCCGAGCGTCCCCGCCCAGGCCAGCCAGGCGGGCGCGGGGAGCAGGCCCCCGGCGGCGAATCCGCACGAGACCGCGCCGAGCAGGAGGCCGAGCGCTCTCCGCCCCGGAGGACGCGCGCCGAGGCACAGCGCGATCGCGAGCACGGTCGGGAAGCCGGAGGCCGTTCCGAGCGTCGTTTCCGCGCCGCGCCGGAGGCTTTCCAGCGTCATCGCGAACGGAGTGCGGCGCGCCTCGACGGCCGCGGCGGTGAAAGCGGGCGCGTCGGCGGTCAATGTGAACGACAGGCGGCGGCGGCCCGGGATGTCCACGAAAGTCCGATAATCGCTCGTGTAGGGAAGGGTTCGTCCGCGGTATTCAGCGGCCATTTCGCTGCGGTATTCTTCATAGAAGGCCGCTGAACCGGTCAGCGCCGTTTCCGCGGGGACCGCCGGATATTCCAGGCGCAAGAAGAAGACCCCTTCCTCGTTCACCTCCCACGGCAATTGCCGGTAGCGGGCCCGGACGAGCTTGCCGTTCAATATGTTCTTCCCGGCCGAAAGCCGAAAGTGCGCGTTGACATAGGACTCGACCTTCGCCCGGGTCTCCTCCGGCCAATTCTCGGCGGGCATCGGATGCAGTCCGGCCACCTCTTCGATCCAAAAGATGGAATCGCTCCGAAGATCGGCGATGGTTCTATCCGGTTCCACGAGGATCGTCACGCGCACGGGCATTATCGGATAGCCCTCGTGAGCGGAGGCTTTCAACGCTAGAAACAGCATGCAAGCGGAAAAACTCATGATTATCTAAAGTAAAGTAAATAACCCGTCCGAACTGCGAGCATTGCCGTTTTGGTAAGCTAGGCGCCCATGAAGCGAGGCCATTATTCCACCGCCGGGTGCGCGCTCGCCGCGGTGTCGGCGGTGATCTGCGCCGCGTGGGGCCCGCTGCTTCTCAGGGGTTTGGTGCCGCTCGACGGCAACATGATCGCCCTGTCGTATCCCAATTGGAGCATGACGCGGGATCTGGGGGCGGGCAGCCTTCTGCCGGCCTGGAATCCTTGGCGCGATATGGGCGAGCCCTTCTTCGCGGACCCTCAGACCATGGCGGCCTATCCCGTGATGCGAGCGCTCTGCCTTCTGCCGGATTTCTCGGCCTTCCTGCGGTCGTGGGTGGTGCTCCACACGTTGTTGGCCGCGTGTTTTTTGGGCGTTCTGGCCTGGCGTCTGTATGCATCCCCGGCGGCCTGCGCGGCGGCCGCGGCATTGGCGGGATTGAACGGCGCTTTTACCGGTCGAGTGACTTTCCCGAATCATTTCGCCGCCGCCTCATGGCTCCCGGCTATCCTTTACTTCCAGCAGGAGCTGTCGCCCTTGGGTTTGGGCGTGAGCGTGGCCATGCAGTGGTTCGCGGGCTTCCCGCCCTTCTCCGTCTTGAGCGTGTTGGCCGTTTCAGTCTGGGCCGCCGGCCAAGGCCGCAAAGGCCTGAAGTGCCTGATTCAGGGAGGTCTGTGGGCGATGGGGCTTGCCGCGGTCCAATGGATCCCATTCCTTGAATTCATGGCGAGAGCCAGCCGCACGTTGGTTTTGGATTCCGCGACGGCCCGCCAGTATTCCCTGGCCCCGGGGCAGCTTCTGAAAGAGGCGTTCATCCCTCAATGGATCCATTTTTCCCCGTCTGTCATCGGCGATCCGGCGATCGTGTGTTTTTATACCGGTCTCGCGGCTTGGGGGCTCGCGGGCTGGGCGGTTTGGCGCGGCGGGAGGAGGGAAACGGCTTTGGTCTCCTGCTGCGCGGCGGCTTTTCTGCTCAGCCTCGGCGGACATCTTCCGGGGTTCGATGCGATGACGGTCCTTCGGATATTCCGTTTTCCCGCGAACTGGCTGCTGTTGGCGGCTGCGACGCTCGCCCTTCTGGCCGCGTCAGGCGTCGCCCGGCTGCGCGGAGCGGCCTGGCAATGGGGCGCCGTCGCCGTCGTGATCCTGGATCTCGTCGTTTTCGCCCAGGCGCCGCGCGCGGCTTGGGCGCTCCCGTCGTTTTTAAGCGAGCCGCCCGCCGTCACGCGCTCGTTTCAAGGCGAGCGGACCCTCTCGCGCATCTATCATACCGAGGAGCTTCGCCGCGCCTGGGAGAGGGGCTTTCTGGAGACGGAAGACGACTATCTCTTGATGCGGGATTTTATCGCGCCGTCCTATGGCGCGGCGTTCAGGGTGTCGGAAGCGAGCTCCTACCAGACATTGCGTCTTAAGACGGCGAACGCCTATTTGGACCGCTTGGCGAAGGAAGGACCGCGTTCGTCGATGGCCGACTGGGCCGGGATCGAGATGGTGGCGGGGCTCAAGCGCGGGGCCCGACGCGTCGCCCGGGACACCGTCGGCCTGACGCCCAGGGGGCCGGCGCGTCCCCGCGTCTTCCTCGAGCCTCGAGACGCCGGAACGTCGAAGATCGGATCCTATCGTCCGGGGCGCGTGACGGCGAGGATCGACGCCGTCGGCGAAGGGCGGGTCGTTCTCTCGGAGATGGATTACCCGGGCTGGCGGGTCTTCGTGGACGGCCGGCCGGCGCCGAAAGTCCTCTTCGCTCAGGCGTTCCCATCCGTCGTGGTTCCCGCCGGCGGGCATGACGTGCTGTTCGTCTTCAGATCGTGGTCCCTGATCATGGGCGCCGGCATCAGCCTGCTTTCGGTGCTCGCGCTCGTGCTTGCGGTTTCGGGCCGACGGACGGCGCCTATCCGAGGCGGCGCATCATGAGCATCGCGGCCAGGCCGGCGCCGAAGCTCGCCAGGGAGGAGAGGCTGCCGTGCTCGCGGTGGTGCAGGCGGGGCACCACCTCGGCGGCGCCGATGTAGACGAAGGAGCCGCCGGCGAACGCGAGGAGCAGGGAGAACGCCCAGGGCTCGAGGCGCGAGGCGACGGCGCTGCTCAGCAGAGCCCCGACGGGCGTGGCGAGCGCCACGGCGGCGAGGGCGGCGCGGCGCAGGCCCGGAGAATCTCCGCCCAGCATGGTCGAGAGAGTGAAGCCGTCGGCGAGCTTGTGAAGGATGGTGGCGGCGCCGACCGCGATGAGGGCCGGAGTCCCGGCGAACGCGGCCGCGCCGAGATTGATCCCGTCGAAGAAGGAATGCAGGAAAAGCCCGGCGATCGCCGCCTTGCCCAAAGGATGGGAGTGGCAGTCCTCCGAGGCCTCATGGCAGGGATCGAGAGGCGCCAGGTTCTCCGCCGCGTAGCAGAACACGAAGGCCGCCAGCGCGCCCCAGCCGGCGTAGGCGGGGGCCAGGCGCCAGGCCTCGGGCAGGACGTCTCCGAACGCGACGGCGATCAGGATGCCCGAGCGGAACGCCTGGACGCGCCACAGCCCGGCCCGCGCCACGACCCGGTCCACGACGGGGGCGGCGCCGCCCGCGACGGTCGCCGAGACGGCCAGGACGAGGATGGCGCCGAGGATGATCATGAGGACCTCGGCGAGACGAGCCGCGCGGCCGACGAGAGGACGTAGACGCAGCAGGCGACGCAGACGACGACCGGCCCGAGCGGCAGGTCGTGCGCGTAGGACAAGTAGAAGCCGGCGAAGGCGCTGAGCCCGCCGAGGATCGAGGCGAGGATCGAGAAGGACAGCATGCCCCCGGCCCAGGGAAGCGCCGCCATCGGGGGGATGACCAGGAAGCCGAAGATCACGAGGGGGCCTACGGTCATGACGCCGAGCGAGACGGTGACGCCGATGATCAGGTAGAGCAGGAGGTCCCAGACCAGCACGCTGCGGCCCAAGGTCACGGCCATGTCCCGGTCATAGGAGACCAAGGTGAACTCGCGCTGGAAAAGGAACATGCACGCGGCCACGACGGCGAAGACGTCGAGCATCGCGTGGAAGTCGGACTCGGAGATCGCGACGATCTCGCCCTTGAGCAGGCCGAGCATCTCGGTCTCCCCGGCGGCGTTCCAGGCGACGAAGAGGATCGCCGTCGCGCCCGCGAGCGCGTACAGGACGCCGATGCGGCCCTCCGATACCCCGGCTCCGCGGCGCTCGAGCGCGGCGAGGACCAGGATCGTCCCGACGGTGAAGACGAGCGCGCCGACGATGGCCAAGTGCTTCTCCCGGGCCTCTCCGCCCGCGAGGAAGTTCAGGCCCAGGCCCTGGAGCATGAAGGCGAAGGCGATGCCGGAGGCCGAGACCTGGGGGAGCGCCACGCCCCAGAACACCAGGCGCCGGAGGATGAAGTAGACGCCGACGAGAGGGCAGACGAAGCCGACGACGACGCTCCCCCACACGGCGTGGTGCAGCAGGAAGTCCGGCTTGAGCATCTCGAGGATAACGCTCATAGCTCGGACCTGAAGACCTCGCTGAGCCGGCCTTTCGACAGCATCTCGCCGGACGGCCCGGTGGTCACGAGGCCGTCGTCCACCCACGCGATGTGCGAGAACAGCCCCTTTTCCGCGCTGACGCGGTGGCTCACCATGAGGATCGTGAGATCGAGCCGCTCCTTGAGGTCCTTGAGGAGCTTGAGCAGGGCCTGCTGGGTCGTGATGTCGATGCCGGCCAGGGGCTCGTCGAGGACGAGGATCTCGGGCTCGGCGGCGAGCGCGCGGGCGATCATGACGCGCTGCTTCTGGCCGCCGGAGAGGTCGCTGAAGCGCCGTCCCGCGAGCGAAGCCGCGCCGCAGTCGGCGAGGCAGCGGCGCACGACGTCCTCGCGGCCGGCGCCGCGCAGCCTCCGGAGAAGCTCCAGCTTCCGGTACGTGCCCATCTCGGCCACGTCGCGGGCCGACAGGGGGTAGAGCGGGTCGAGGCGCTCCTTCTGCGGCACATAGCCGAAGCGGGGCATGCCGAAGAGCCGTCCCTTGCCCGTGAACTCGCCGCGCAGGCAGGGGATGAGCCCGAGCATCGTCTTCAGGATGGTCGTCTTGCCCGAGCCGTTGTGGCCGAGGATTCCCCAGAAAGAGCCCGGCATGACCGCGAGGTCGACCTTCGTCAAGACCGGGGTCTTGCCGTAGCCCAATGCGGCGTTCTTGAAGCGGATCAGCGGCTCGACCGCGGATTTCGGCATCGGACGTATCCTACAAAATGACGGGTCTCACGACGGTTTCGGCTCCTTGCCGAGGGTCTTCAGGATGTTCCGCAGGTTCGTCTCGCAGAACTTGATGTACGTCTCGGTCCCGGGCATGGAGTTCGCCATCGTGCCGATGACGGCGACCTTGGCTCCCGTCTGCACGGCGAGCCATTCGGGCAGCTTCATGTCGAACTGCTGCTCGCGGATGATGACGCCGACGCCGCGCTCCTTCATCGTCTTGACGAGATCCGCGAGATGCGTCGGGGTCGGGGCGACCCCGGGCTTCAGCTCGATCGTGTCGACGAAATCGAGGCCGGTGAAGTCGCCCAGGTAGACCATGTCCTGGTGGTAGGAGACCGCCTTGAGGCCTTTGAGCGGGGCCACCCACTTCCGCCACTCGGCGAGCCGCGGCTCGAGCTCGGCGAGATACGCCTGGAGGTTCCGCTCGTAGTCCCCCGCGTGCTCGGGGTCGACCCGCGCGAGGCCGTCGGCGACGTTGCGCGCGATCCTGGGCCCGTTGTCCGGGCTGATGTTGTAATGCGGGTTGCCCTGCGGGTGGAGGTCGCCCTGGTCGCGGCTCAGGGTGTGCGGCTTGTCGAGCACGTGCATGCCCGCGGAGCAGTCGATGCAGCCCTTGCCGACGCAGTTCAGGGTGTCGGGGTCGGGGCGCATCGCCGGGTTCCGGGCCACGTCGAGCAGGCCCGGCAGGAAGCTGTGCTCGACGGCGAGACCGAGAAATACGACCGCGTCGGCGCGGTTGAGCCTGGTGACGAAGCTCGGCTTCATGACGACCTTGTGGATGTCCTCCGTGCCGCGGGCCAGCGCGTCGACCGACACGAGGTCGCCCCCGACGCGCCGCGTGATGTCGGCGAGCTCGGGGACCGTGGCGACGACGCGGAGCTTGGCGGCCTCGGCGGGGGAAGAAAGAGCGAGGAGCAGAGCGGCGGCGGCGGCGAGCTTGGTCATGGTGTTCTCCGGGAAAATGGTCATATCAGCGGTCGCGGAAGCCGTGCACGTGGCGGCCGAAGACGCCGGTCCACTGCAGCCCGATCGCGTTGCGGCCGAGCCCTTCCGGCCGGTTGTCGGTCGTGCGCGAGAAGGCCAGCCGCAGGCGCTGGAACTCGGTCACGTCGTACGTGACGAAGCCCGTGAACGTCCGGGTCAGCGTCTTCGCCGTGTCGAGGTCCTCGGTCAGGTCGATCATGACGCCGGGCCTCCAATGCCGCCCGAGCTTGAACTGGAGATAGGAGAAGCCCGCGTAGGAGCGGACCCGGTCGGTCGGCAGGTTCGTCGCGGGGTCGAACCTCCGCTCGTTGTTCTGCATGACTTCGGTGCCCCAGACGGCGCCTTTGTAGATCCCGCCCGCGGCCGGCTGCCAGCGGTACGTGAGATCGACTCCGCTGAGCGTGCGCCAGGTGTTCTTGCGGGTCTGGATGCCGGCGGAGGTGTTCGCCGCGTCGGGGGTGCCGTCGGCGTCGTAGTCGGTCCCGGCGACGGACGTGTCCATGACGTAGCGCCGCGGCGTCCAAGCTTCGCTGACGCCGAGCTCCAGGCTGTGGTCGTCTCCGAGGTCCGCGTACGCGGCCAGCCGTCCGAGGTACGTGAAGCTCTCCATGGGCCGCGCGGCCGCGTTGTCGGCGCGGGCGTTCTCCCCGCCCAGCTTGTTGTAGGCGCCGGCGGTCGCGTTCAGGTAGAACGGCGTGGGGAAGAGGTAGGAGACCTCCACGCCGTCGGCCTGGGTCTCGCCGCCGATGAAGTTCTCCAGGGAGAGCGGGCGGTCGATGACCGGCAGCTCGTGGTTGTGGAAGTGCGCCAGGCGTCCGAAGGCGGCGAACAGGCGTCCGCCGGCGACCGTGAGGTTATAAGGGAGGGCCGTGGTCTGCAGAGTGGCCTCCTCGGCTTCGACGCCGTCCGGGGAGGCGTTCAGGACGATCCAGCCCTTGAGGAACGGGTCGATCGGCGCCTCGATGTTGAGCTCCGCCGTGCGGAAGTTGAAGTTCGACGCGCCGTTCGAGTGGCCGTAGGTGAAGTCGAGCGCGGCGCCCATCGCGGGGTTGAACGCGGACAGCGAGGTCTTCGCGGGAGCGCCCTCGAGCTTGCCCAGGCGCTCCTCGAGGCTCTTGATACGGGATTCGGCGGACGGGGCCGGTTCTTCGGCCCTGGTCCCGACGGCGAGCGGCAGCAGCGCGAGCAGGAGGAGGTATTTCATATTGATAATGATAACACAGTATCATAACAGTGTCAAGCGACTTTTTTGTTATCATCGTCCCCATGCAGCGCGACACCTCCCAGCGGCGGGCCATCCGCCGCGCGCTCGAGGCCGCGGGGCGCCCGCTCGGGGCCCTCGAGGTCCTCGAGGCGTCGAAGACCGAGGCTCCCGGCCTCGGCATCGCCACCGTCTACCGGAACATCAAGGCCCTGCTCGCGGCCGACGAGATTTCCGAAGTCCAGCTTCCCGGCGAGCCGCCGCGCTACGAGGCGGCGGGCAAGGGCCATCATCACCATTTCCGCTGCGAGCGCTGCGAGAAGGTCTACGAGCTCGGCGGAGCCTGCCTCCCCGACCTCAAGAACGCCCTGCCGCGCGGCTTCCGCGTGACTTCCCACGAGGTCCTCGTCCACGGCGTGTGCGCCGCGTGCGCCCGCAAGAGATGAGCGTCCTCGGGGGCTTCGCCTCCTTCGACCGCGCCGCCTTCGGCCTGATCAACGGGGTGTGGACCCATCCTGTCCTCGACAAGGTCATGCCGCTGGTCACCGACCCGCACCGCGTCCCGTGGCTCGCCTACGGCGTCGCCCCGCTGGCGCTCGGCGCGTGGCTCTATAAAGGACGCAAGCACGCCTTGCGCGTGCTCGTCGTCGCCGCGATCGCGGTCGGCGTCTGCGACATGCTCGCCTATCGCGTCATCAAGCCCTGGGCCGCGCGGCCCCGTCCCGAGTACGCGGGGATCGGCGCGATCGTCCGCGCCCCCGTGGGCGGCCGGCTCGGCTTCCCGTCCAATCACGCGATGAACGCCGCGGCCGCGGCCTCCGTGCTCGCCGTCGCCTACCCGTCGGCCGGCATCGCCCTCTGGGCCGGAGCGGGGCTCGTCGCCTACAGCCGGGTGTACGTCGGCGCGCATTATCCGTTCGACGTGCTCGCGGGCATGGCCTTCGGCGCGATCCTGGGCTGGCCGTGGGCGATGCTGATGCTCGGCGGCGGCGCGAAGAAGAAAAAGAAGCGCTAAACAGGCTTCAGGCTCTGGCGCCCGCCTCGAACTCCTGTTATATTGGGTGCCATGAAGCTCTTCGTCCCCGCGGCGTTATTCCTGGCCTCCCTCGCCTCCGCCCAGACGGTGCGCACGACGAAAACTCGCGTGGCGACCGGCTCCGCCGCCTCCTTGACCGGCTCCTCGTTAAGCCAGACGCCCGTGCCGTCGGCGCTCTCCGCCCCTTCTCTCTCCGCGGCGCCCTCGCTCGCCGTCGCGCCCGCGCTGGCGGCCGCTCCGGCGATCCTGCCGGCCGCCGCGCTCGGCGCGCCCCCGATCCCGGTCGTCCCGTCCAAACGGCTCGACTCTCCCGCGCTCGGGCCGTCCGCCGACGCGAACCACACGGGCGGAGCGGCCCTCGGCGCGCTCTCGGATCTCGCGGTCCCCTCCCGCAGGGCGCCTTCCGGCGCGCCGAGCGTCGACGACGGGCGGCGGGTCTTCGACGGCGGGGAGGCCGCCCGCGCGGAGGCCTTGGCGCCTGCTGTTTCGGCCGCGGACGCCTCGCGCCTGGCCCGCTCGACCGCGCGCGAGTCGGAGCCGCGCGCGAAGATACCCTTCAAGCAGCGCGCCGCGGAAGCGGTCGAGCTCGGGGCGTTCGGCCTGGGCATGCAGCTGATCACCGGCCTCGTCTTTCTCGTCGCCGGAGCGCACGCGGCCTTCCCCGCCCTGGCCGGCGCGCTCTGGGTCCTGGGCGGCTCGGAGGGCGTGAAGCATCTGGCCGATCTCCGCCGGGTCCTCGTCGGCGGCTGGCAGGCCTCGCACGACCAGAAGATGCGCGTCGACTACGGCACGGGCCGGCTGAAGGACATACGCGGCCATAAGTACGGGGAGGACCGCTACGACGAGTTCGCGCCGGGACCCGTCTCGGCCCGGGAGCGCCTGGTCATCGACTCCGCGGCGCTCGCCGCGGGGCTTCCCTGGGTCTGGGGCGCGGGTCCCAAGGCCGTGGCCCTCTATGCCGCGGCCGCCGTCTCGGTCATCGCCGCGCGCCAGGTTTGGCGCCGTCTGAGGCCCGTTCCCGAACCGAAGAAAGCCCGCCCGGGCTTCCAATACGACCGCTGAGGATTGCGTAAATTTTCGGTAAGCGGTATTGACGCCGCGGCTCTCGGGACGCATACTGTCGCATGGCGCATCCGGCGTATTCGGCCGTCGTCGTTCTCCTCCTCTGCGCTCCCGCCGCCCGAGCGCTTCCAAACGCCGATCAGGACGGCGGCGGGAATTTCTTCGAGCGTCTGTGGGAGCGTTTCGAGGATCGCTTCGGAGACTCGGGGTCGGGCTCAGGCACTGGAACGGGCAACACGGGGTCGGGAACGGGAACAGGCGACACGGGGTCGGGCACGGGAACGGGCGACACGGGGTCGGGCTCGGGCACGGGAACGGGCAATACGGGGTCGGGTACGGGTACTGGAACGGGCAACACGGGGTCGGGAACGGGCACGGGAACAGGCAACACAGGGTCGGGAACGGGAACGGGAACGGGCGACACGGGGTCGGGCACGGGAACGGGAAACGGCATGGGCACCGGGACGGGCACGCCGCCTGCCTCGGGCACGCCGCCCGCCTCCGGCACGCCGCCCGCCTCCGGCACGCCGCCTACCTCGGGCACGCCGCCCACCTCGGGCACGCCGCCCGCCTCCGGTACGCCGCCCGCCTCCGGCACGCCCCCCGCGTCCGGCACGCCTCCCGGTTCGCCCGCCTCGGGTGTTCCCGGGTCCGGCGGGCCTTACGGCGGCGCACCGTCGCCGGGGGCGTCCGACGGCGGCTCGGCCGCGGGGGCCGGACGCGGCCCCAAGGAGCCGATCTACGGCTTCAAGGGGCTCAAGAGCGGCATAAACTCCGATCCGCTCGCCGAGGCGCGAGAGGCCGCGGCCGCGCAGGCCGCCGCCGCCGAGGAGCAGCGGTTTCTTCACACCAAGGTCGGGGGCATCCCTCCGCCCGAGGGGAAGGTCGACCCGGTCGTCCGGGCCGCGGCGCTGATCAACTCGACGCGGAGCAAGCTCGATCTCGGCGACCGCGCGGAGGCGATCCGCGACGCGACCGCCGCGCTCGCGCTCGCGCCCGGCTCGCCGACGGCGCTGGGGCTTCGCGCCACGGCGTTGAACCTCTCCGGCCGCCACGTCGAGGCCGCCCGCGATTCGCGCGACGCCCTGAAGGCGCGGCCCGAGGAGGGGGCGCTGTGGGAGAATCTCGCGTGGGCGACCCTGCGCTCGGGCGATTACGCCGAGTCGGTCAGGGCGGCCGGCATGGCTTTGAAGATCAATCCGAAGAGCGCGCTGGCCCTCGCGACGCGCGGCTACGCCAAGCAGATGCTGGGCGACATGAAAGGCCTGCGCGAGGATCTGGAGGCCGCGGCCTCGCTCGACTCGCGTTTCGCCGATAAGGCCGCGCTGGCCCGCGCGGGGAAGAACGCCTACGACCCCGGCGCCGACGACGCGTCCTACCTGCTCGGCGCGGTCGCGGCGGTCGCGGGAGGCGCGTCGAAGAGCCTGCCGATGGCTCTCGGCGCCGCGGCGATGCTCATCGCCCTCGCGATCGTGGCCGGCTTCGGCTACGCTCTCGCCCGACGGGGAGACGCCCGGCGCGCGCCCAAGCTCGAGCCGCTGGCCGCGGCGCGCGCTCCCGCGGACAAGGGCCTGCTGGCCGGGAAGTACCGGCTCGAGGGCCTCGTCGGCAAAGGAGGCATGGGGGAGGTCCGCCGCGCGAAGGACATGACCTTGGGCCGGCCCGTCGCGATCAAGACCTTGGTCTCCGCGCTCGATCAGGGCCGCGAGGGCGCCGAGTGGCGCGCCCGCCTGCGCAAGGAGGCCATGACCGTGGCCGCCATCCATCACCCGGGCATCGTCGACATCTACGAGATCGTCGAGGAGGACGACGCGCTGCACCTCGTCTTCGAGTACCTCGAGGGCATCACCGTCCATTCGATGATCGCCCAGCAGCAGCGCCTGTCGCCGGCCCATTGCGCCCGCCTCCTGTCGCACGTCTGCGACGCGCTGGCGCACGCCCACTCCCGGGGGCTCGTCCATCGTGACCTGAAGCCGGGCAACATCATGGTCACCTCGACCGGGTACGTCAAGCTCCTCGATTTCGGCATCGCGCGGGCGCTGGGCGAGGCCGTCGGCGCGGGCGCCGCGCCGGGCGCCGCCGCGCCCGGCCTCCGCTTCGACCGCACCACGACGGTCGCGGGCACTCCCGTGTACATGTCGCCCGAGTCCGACCAGGGCATAGTGGGCCCCTCGGGCGACGTCTACTCCCTCGGCGTGTGTCTCTACGAGATGATGACCGGCCGCCGGCCCTATCCCGACGCGGCCACCTCCATGGAGAAGGCGTCGATCCACGTGACGCCGCCGAGCGCCCTGGCCCCCGGAGTGCCGCCGGCGCTCGACGCGCTGGTCGCGTCCGCCATGGCGGCGGACCCGGCCCGGCGGCCGCCGAACGTCGAGGCCTTCCGGGACGCCCTGAACGACGGCGTGCGCGGCGCATGAATCCGTTCCCCGGCTAGAGCCGGGGGCGCCTAAGCGCTGGTGGGAGAGGCGCCGTCGCGGCTGCGCTGGTGGTCGTGGCCGTCGCCGTGCTCGTGCTTGCCGTCCTGGTAGCCGAGCTTCTCGACGAGCTTCTTGAGCTCGTCTTCCTTGCCGTTCGTGGCGACGACGTCGGAGAGGTGCTCGAGGTAGACGATCGCCTCGTTCAGGGCGACGCGGACCTCGTCGTCGGACTCGCGCAGCGCCCAGAGCTTGAGCTGGCCGTGCAAGGTGAGCATGCGCTCCCCGCTCGGGTCCATCAGCTTGAGCCAATGATACTGGGTGCGGAAGGCGCTGATCTCGCCGGCGACCTCCTCCTCCGGGGTGAGCCGGCCCGCCTTTCGGTCGAGGGAGTGCTGGGCCTCGTGGGAGACGGTCGCGTAGGTGAAGGCGTCGCCGACGAGGATGCCGAGGATCTTCATGCGGTCGTTGAGCTTGACCAGGCCGCCGTCGAGGCGGTCGCGCATGTACTGGAAGATGCCCATCTGGTTCGGGGCCAGGACGCCCTCGGTGTCGTAGCTGAGGCTCTTGCTCTTCTGGAGCGCGACGGCCTGGGCGGCGGCGGCCTCGAGCGCGGGGGGCGGCGGCTCCTTATGCGTGCGCTTCCAGCGCTCGATGCGCAGCGCGGCCTCCTCGTTCATGCCGTCGATCGAGCCGACCTTGCCGGTGACCGGCTCGCGGTCCATGCGGCGGTAGTTCCCGACGGGAACCACGAGCTGCTGGTCGGGGAGCTTGTCGAAGAAGCCGTGGGCGCGCGTCTTGATCGAGACGTTGCTGACGGACAGGTCGGCGACGGCGTCGCGCAGGGCCTCGGCGCGGGCTTTCAGCGTCGCGGGATCGACGTATTCCCGCTCGGCGGGCGCGGGGGCCGGCTGGTCCGCGAGGACCGGGGCCGCCAGGAGCAGGAAAGCGAGGGCCTTGAGCGCCATCGTCTCAGTATATCGCAAGCCGCTCCTCGGGGCTCGGGCCCATGGGCCCAGGAATTGCGGGCCGTGAGGCCCACGCTCGACTAGGACTTAAGGCCTAGCTCGACCTCGTACGGCAAGGTCCGGTAATGCGCCTGGAGCGACTTGACCCCCATGCTCGCGCCCTGCAGCACCGCGATGGCGTGGACGGCCGCGCCGGCGCTGTGGAGGTTCGTGATGCAGGGGATGTTGAGCTCGAGCGCGGTGCGGCGGATGGAGAACCCGTCGGCGCGCGAGCGCTTGCCGGAGGGCGTGTTGATCACCAAGGACAAGGTCCGCTGCTTCATGAGGTCGACGACGTCGGGCTTGCCCTCGCCGACCTTCGCGACGCGCGTCGTCTCGAGGCCGTGACGGGTCAGGAAGTCGGCGGTGTTGCGCGTGGCCACCAAGGTGAACCCGAGCTGCCGCAGGGAGCGGGCCATGGGCACGATCTGGGCCTTGTCCTCGTCGCGCACGCTGACGAAGACGGAGCCGGAGGTCGGCAGCAGCATGCCCGCGGCCTCCTGCGACTTCGCGAACGAGCGGGGGAAGTCCGTGTCGAGGCCCATGACCTCGCCGGTGGACTTCATCTCCGGGCCGAGCCGGGGGTCCACGCCGGGGAACTTGATGAACGGCATCACGGCTTCCTTGGTCGCGGTGTAGGCCGGCTCCACGTCGCCCCGGAGCACGGCGGGCGCGAGGAGCTTCTTGAGCGGCTTGCCCATCATGACCCAGGTCGCGATGCGCGCGACGGGCAGGCCCGTGGCCTTGCTGACGAAGGGGACCGTGCGCGAGGCGCGCGGATTGGCCTCGAGGATGTAGACCGCGCCGTCCTTGACCGCGTACTGCACGTTCATCAGGCCGCGGACCTTGAGATGGAGCGCGAGCTTGCGGGTGTTCTCGCGTATCGTGACGAGCGCGGCGGGCGAGAGCGAGTGCGGGGGCAAGGTGCAGGCCGAGTCGCCGGAGTGGATGCCCGCCTCCTCGATGTGCTCCATGATGCCGGCGACCCAGACGTCCTTGCCGTCGCAGATCGCGTCGACGTCGACCTCGGTCGCGTCGGCGAGGAAGCGGTCGATGAGCAAGGACGGATGCGTCGCGGCCTTGAGCGCGCGGCCGACGTAGTCGACCAGGGACGGGTCGTCGTAGACGACCTCCATCATGCGGCCGCCCAGCACGTAGCTCGGCCGGACCATCACGGGGTAGCCGATGCGGCGCGCGATCTTGAGGGCGGCTTCCGCGGAGGCGGCGATGCCGGACTCGGGGGAGAGGATCTTGAGCTTCTTGAGGGCCGCGCCGAACAGGCGCCGGTCCTCGGCCATGTCGATGGCCGCGGGCAAGGTGCCGAGGATCGGAACGCCCGCTTTCTCGAGCTGGACCGCGAGGTTGAGCGGGGTCTGGCCTCCGAACTGGACGATGACGCCCATCGGCTTCTCGACGGCGATGATCTCGAGGGTGTCCTCCAGCGTCAGCGGCTCGAAGTACAAGCGGTCGGAGGAATCGTAGTCGGTCGACACGGTCTCGGGGTTGCAGTTGACCATCACCGACTGCCAGCCGTGCGCGCGCAGCGCCTTCGAGGCCTGGACGCAGCAGTAGTCGAACTCGATGCCCTGGCCGATGCGGTTCGGACCGGAGCCGAGGATGACCACCTTCTTGCCGCTCTTGGAGGGGAGCAGGTCGCCGGTCTCCTCGTAGGTCGAGTAGAAGTAGGGGGTGGTGGAGGGGAATTCTCCGGCGCAGGTATCGACGAGCTTGTAGGAAGGGCGGACCTTGAGGGCCCAACGGCGCTCGCGGATCTTTTGCTCTTTGACGCCCTTGGCCGACGCGATCTGGGCGTCGGAGAAGCCCAGGCGCTTCGCCGCGAACAGATGCTCGGCGTCCAACGGCATCGTTTTCAACGTCCTCTCGAAGTCGCAGATGTCCTGGAGCTGGTTGAGGAACCACGGGTCGACGCGGGAGACCTCGTGGATACGCTCGACGCTGAGGCCCTCGTCGAGGGCGGACTTGATGTGGTACAGGCGGCTCGAGGTCGGCGTGGCCACGCGCTGCAGGCGCGTCTCGGGATCGAGGGGCTCCGCCCCGCTCAGGCCCTTCTTGCCGCTCTCCAGGCCGCGCAGGGACTTCTGCAGGGCTTCCTTGAAGGTCCGGCCGATCGCCATCGCCTCGCCGACGGACTTCATCGCGGTGTCGAGCGTGAACTCCCCGAACTTCTCGGTCGCGAAGCGCGGGGCCTTCACGACGACGTAATCGATGGCCGGCTCGAAGCACGCGAGCGTGGCCTTCGTGATGTCGTTGGGCAGCTCGTCGAGGGCGTAGCCGACGGCGAGCTTCGCCGCCAGGCGGGCGATCGGGAAGCCGGTGGCCTTCGAGGCCAGGGCCGAGGAGCGCGACACGCGCGGGTTGATCTCGACGCAGATGCGGCGGCCGGTCTCGGGGTGGACGGCGAACTGGATGTTGCAGCCGCCGGTCTCGACCCCGACCTCGGAGATGATGCGCTTGGCGTCCTCGCGCATCTCCTGGTACTGCCGGTCGCTGAGGGTCTGGGCGGGGGCGACGGTGATCGAGTCGCCGGTGTGCACGCCCATCGGGTCGAAGTTCTCGATCGTGCAGACGACCACGAAGTTGTCCTTGTAGTCGCGCATCACCTCGAGCTCGTACTCCTTCCAGCCGAGCACGGACTCCTCGAGGAGGACCTTCTTGACGGGGCTCATCTCGAAGGCGGCGTGGACGCGGGTGCGCAGCTCGTCGTAGTGGTACGCGATGCCGCCGCCGGTGCCGCCGAGGGTGAACGACGCGCGCACGATGATCGGGAAGCCGAGGTCGCGGGAGACGGCCTTCAGGTCGCTCTCGTCGGTGACGACGACCGAGCGGGGGAGGTCGATGCCGATCTTCTGCATCGCCTGCTTGAACAGCTGGCGGTCCTCCGCCTTGCGGATCGTCTCCAGTCGCGCGCCGATGACCTCGACGCCGTGCTTCTTGAGGATGCCCTTCTCCGCGGCCGCGACGGTGAGGTTCAGGGCGGTCTGTCCGCCCAAGGTGGGGAGGATGGCCTGCGGCTTCTCGATGGCGATGACCTTCTCGAGGTACTCCGGCGTCAGCGGCTCGATGTAGGTCTGGTCCGCGAGCTCGGGGTCCGTCATGATCGTGGCCGGGTTGGAGTTGATCAGGCAGACTTCGTAGCCCTCTTCGCGGAGGGCCTTGATGCCCTGGGTGCCGGAGTAGTCGAACTCGCAGCCCTGGCCGATGACGATCGAGCCGGAGCCGACGACGAGGATTTTCTTAAGATCGCTTCGCTTGGGCATCGGGCATCGCTCCGCTCTTGGGGAAACTCTCGAGCCCGTCGGCGATCGCGCACAGCGCGCCGAGCAGGGCTTCCGTCTCGTTGAGGTCGCGCACGACGGGGACCTTCCAGACGACCCGGTACTGCTCTCCGACGAAGTCCACGGCGGGCAGCTCCGCGAGGCGCTGCTGCATGGTCGCGTCGAAGACGACGGAGCCGGCGTTCTTGTCCGAGCAGCGCGCGAGCAGCCGGTCGCGGAAGGCGGCCACGGCGGGCTCGAGCGCGTCGGGGACCACCATGCCGGCCCGCTTGGCCACGAGGTCCTTCGGCCCGCACTCGACGCGCAGGCTCGTCTCGGCGTTGAGCCAGGCGGTCACCGTGGCGCCGCCCTCGACGGACTCGATGGCGACCTTGCGTCCGTTCCAGGCGCCGCCGAGCCTCGGCGGATCGGACTCGTACTGGAGGCCGAGGACGCCCTTCATCGAGGGCCACTGCAGGGACGGGGTGTTGAGCTTGTGGTCGTGCCAGAAATACCAGCCGGCGGGCAGCGCGAAGGCGGCGAAGATGAGAAGTAAAGTCATCGGGAGCGGGCCTCCAGGCGGGCGAGCATCAGGTTCCGGAAGCGCTCGAACAGGTAGCGGCTGTCGTGCGGGCCCGCCGAGGCTTCGGGGTGGTACTGCACGGAGAAGGCCGGGAGCTCCGTGTGGGCCATGCCCTCGGAGGTGCCGTCGTTCAGGTTCACGTGCGTGGTCCTGACCGTCGACGGGAGCGTCTTGAGGTCCACGCAGAAGCCGTGGTTCTGGGAGGTGATCTCGATCTTGCCCGTCTCCAGGTCCTTCACCGGGTGGTTGGAGCCGTGATGGCCGAACTTGAGCTTGTAGGTCTTGCCGCCGAGCGCGAGGCCCAGCAGCTGATGGCCGAGGCATATGCCGAAGGTCGGCATGCGCTCGGCGAGGAGATGCTTGATCGTCTCGATCGCGTCGGTCACGGGCTCGGGGTCGCCGGGGCCGTTGCTGAGCAGGACGCCGTCGGGCTTGAGCTTGACGATCCGCTCCGCCGTCGTCGAGGCGGGGACCACGGTGACCTTGCAGCCCATCGCCGCGAGGCAGCGGAGTATCCCGTGCTTGACGCCGAAGTCCATGACGACGACGTGCAGCGGCCTCTCGGAGGGCTTGAAGCCGCCTTCCCAGGAGTAGGACTCCCCGCAGGTCACGACCTTCGCGAGGTTCAGGCCCGCCATCGAGGGAAGGGCCTTGGCCTTCGCCACCAGCCGCTTCTTGTCGCCGTCGAGGGTCGAGATGATGCCGCGCAGCGCGCCCTTCTCCCGCAGCTTCAGGGTCAGCGCGCGCGTGTCGATCTCCTCGATGCCCACGATGCCGTGCTTCTTGAGGAAGTCGCCGACCGGCTGCACCGACTCATGGTTGGAGGGGGTCTTGCACATCTCGCGCACGACGAAGCCCGACAGGCGGGGGCGGAGGGACTCGTTGTCCCCGGCCGTGATCCCGTAGTTGCCGATGAGCGGGTAGGTCATGACCACGCACTGCCCCGCGTACGAGGCGTCGGTCAGGATCTCCTGATAGCCGGTCATCGCCGTGTTGAACACGAACTCCCCGCCGGATTCTCCGGCGGAGCCGCACGCGCGGCCCGTGTAGACCGTCCCGTCCTCGAGCGCCAGCCAGGCTTTATCGTTCATGATCGTTCATTTTATCCACAAGGTGGGCTTCAACTGTTGTCGACAACAGTCGGTGATCGGCGGTGGATAACATTCCATACATTTTACAATTACTGCCGATGAAAAACTGTCGTTGACGACAGTTTTTGGAGTCCTCGCTGTGGACAGCGGGGATGACTTCTTCAATGCCGGAAGTGCCTCATGCCGGTCATCACCATCGCGAGACCGTGCTCGTCGGCGGCGGCGATCACCTCGGCGTCCTTGATGGAGCCGCCGGGGTGGATGATCGCGGAGATGCCGAGGGTGAAGGCGGCGTCGATGCCGTCGCGGAAGGGGAAGAAGGCGTCCGAGGCGAGCACGAGGGCGGACGGGCCCTCGTTGTCGCGCAGCCAGAGCTTGAACTTGACGCCGGCCATGTGGACCGAGTCCACGCGGGACATCTGGCCCGCGCCGATGCCGACGGTGCGGTCGGGGCCGGCGAGCACGATCGCGTTCGACTTCACGTGCTTGGCGGCGGTCCAGGCGAAACGGAGCGCGGCCTCCTCGTTCGCCGTCGGCGCGCGCTTGCTGACGACCTTCCAGTCGGGGCCGGCGACCGCCCGGTCGGGCTCGGTGACGAGGACCTCGTCGCCGATCGAGCGATATTGAAGCTCCGTCGTCGGTCGTCGCGTGCGGACTAGGAGCCGGACGTTGGGCTTCTTCGTGAGGATCTCGAGCGCCTCCGGCTCGTAGGCGGGGGCGACGAGGACCTCGACGAAGCGCTTGCTCAGCAGCTCCGCGATCGCGCGCGTGACCGGGCGGTTGAAGGCGAGCGCGCCGCCGAAGGCCGACAGGGGGTCGGTGGCCCAGGCCTTGTCGAAGGCGTGCTCGATCGTGTCCCCGGTCCCGATGCCGGCGGGCGTCACGTGCTTGAAAACGACGGCGGCCGGGACCTCGAAGTCGGAGACCGCGTCCCAGGTGCCGGCGGCGTCGAGGAGGTTGTTGTAGGAGAGCTCTTTGCCGTGGAGCTTGGAGAAGGACATGCCCGCCTCGGAGGCGTACAGCGCGGCCTTCTGGTGGGGGTTCTCGCCGTAGCGCAGGTCCTGGACCTTGATCAGGCGGCTCTCGAGCTTCGCCGGGAAGCCGCCGGCTTCCGGGGCGGCGGCGGAGCCTCCGCTCCAGGCGCCGGAGATCATCGCGTCGTATTCCGCGGTGTGGCGGAAGCCCGTCAGCGCCAGGCGCTTGCGCGTCTCCGGCGACAGGCGGCATTGCGCGGCGTTGAGCTCGGCCAGGACGCCCGCGTAGTCGGAGGGCGCGGTCAGCACGGCTACGTCCTCGAAGTTCTTGCTCGCGGCGCGGATCAGGGCCACGCCGCCGATGTCGATCTGCTCGATGACGTTCTGCTCGTATGGATCTTTCGACTCGGCCGCCGTCTTGGCGAACGGATAAAGGTTCACGACGACGAGATCGATGGGTTCGAGCCCGAAAAGCTCCGCTTCCCGCACCTGCTTGGGGTCCTTGCGGCGCAGCAGGATCGCCCCGTGGACGTGCGGATGGAGCGTCTTGACGCGGCCGTCGAGGATCTCGGGGAAGCCCGTCATCGTCTCGAGGGGTCTCACGGGAAGACCGGCCTGCACGAGGGCCTTGAAGGTTCCCGAAGTGGAGACGATCTCGACGCCCAGGTCGTGGAGGCCCTTGGCGAACTCGACCACGCCGGTCTTGTCCGACACCGAGATCAGGGCCCGCTTCAGGCGGGGCGAGGACTCGTGGGGGGAAGGCTTCACGACGAACTTCCCGTCCTCGATCCTGGCGCGGCCCTCGGCGAATAACGCCGCGGCGCGCGGATAGATCCAATGTTCCTGGGCGAGGACGCGCGCGGCCAAGGTCCCGGGCGTGTCGGTGGCGAGCACGGGCACGGTCGCCTGCAGGACGATCGGGCCGTGGTCGTACTCCTCGTCGACGACGTGGATCGTGGCGCCGCTGACCTTGGCGCCGGAGGCGACGACGGCCTCGTGCACCTTCTTGCCGTACATGCCCTGGCCGCCGAAGGCGGGGAGCAAGGCGGGGTGGACGTTGAGTATGCGCCCGGGATAAGCCTGGATGAGGGGGCGGGCGATCTTGAGCATGAAGCCCGCGAGGCAGATGAGCTCGACGCCGCGCTTCTTGCATTCCTGGGCGAGGAACGCGTTGTACTCGTCGGCGGTCGGGTGCTCGTTCTGCGGGCACACCAAGGTCTCGACGCCCAGGCGCTGGGCGCGGCGCACCGCGCCCGCGTCCTCCTTGTTCGAGACGACGAGGACGACCGACCCGCGCACGCGCCCGTCCGTGCAGGCGTCGAGCAGGGCCTGGAGGTTGGTGCCTTCTCCGGAGGCGAAGACCGCGATCTTCATCAGACGATCTCCACCTCGTGCTTGCCCTCGACGATCTCGCCGACGACGCGGGCCTCGGGGAGGGCCTTCTTCGCGGCGGCCAGGCTCTCGGGGCGGATGACGATGACGAGGCCGAGGCCCATGTTGAACGTGCGCCACATCTCCTTCTCGGGCACGTTGCCGCGGCGTTGGATCTCGCGGAACAGCGGGTTCATCTTCCAGGCGTCCTTGCGGAAGATCGCCTTCCTGCCGCGCGGGAGGATTCGGGGCACGTTCTCGACCAGGCCGCCGCCGGTGATGTGGGAGAGGCCCATGATGATGCCTTCCTCGGCGCGCAGCGCCTTCGCCAGCGCGTTGACCTCGTCGACGTAGATGCGCGTCGGGGTCAGGAGCGCTTTCCCGTATTTCGCGAGATCCTTGCCCTTGAACACCTGGCGCGCGAGCGAGTAGCCGTTGCTGTGGAGTCCCGACGAGGGAAGGGCGAGGATCAGGTCGCCGGGATAGATCTTGGAGCCGTCGATGACGTCCTGGCGCTTGACGATGCCGACGGCGAAGCCCGCGAGGTCGTACTCGTCCTTCGGGTACATGCCCGGCATCTCCGCGGTCTCTCCGCCGAGAAGGACGCAATGGCCCTGGCGGCAGCCTTCCATGATCCCGGCGATGATCTTCTTCGAGGTCTTCAGCTTCAATTTGCCGGTCGCGTAGTAGTCGAGGAAGATCAGGGGCTTGGCGCCGCAGCAGATCAGGTCGTTGACGGACATCGCGACGAGGTCGATGCCGATCGTGTCGTGCTTGTCGAGGGCGAAGGCGAGCTTGAGCTTCGTGCCGACGCCGTCGGTGCAGGCGACGAGGTCCCACGGCCCGCTGCCGTCGAGGTCGAGGGGGAACAGCCCCGCGAAGCCGCCGATGGCCGGGGCCTTCGCCTGGATGTGGTCGACGAGCTTGTCGGCGAGGTCGATGTTCACGCCGGATTTTCGGTAAGTGAGAGTGGCGGCCATTATTTTTTCTCCATGACGCGACTTCCAGGTTTTATGGCGGGAATGCCGGTCTTGCAAAGAGGGCATTCCTCGGGCTTCCAGGCCGTTATAGAAACTTTCCAGAGGGCGGAGTAAGGCGCTTTCAGATCGAGCGCCCCCTCCGTCCGGTCGATGATGGATAGGGCCCCGATCACATTCGCGCCGGAGGCGCGAATGACCTCGAACACTTCCTTGGTCGATTTCCCGGTGGTCACCACGTCCTCGACCACGACGACGTTCTCCCCCGGCTTGAGGGCGAATCCGCGCCGCAGCCGCACCACGCCGTCGACGCGCTCCGTGAAGAAGTGCCTCACGCCGAACGCCCTCGCGACCTCGTGCCCGATCATGAGCCCGCCCATCGCCGGGGACAGGACGAGGTCCGGCTTCACGGCGCTTTTCGCGGCGAGCGCCTTCCCGAGCCGCTCCGCCGCGCCGGGCTGCGCGAGCACGAGGGCGCACTGCAGGTAGCGGTCGCTGTGGAGGCCGGAGGAGAGCAGGAAATGGCCCTTGAGCAGGGCGCCGTTGTCGACGAAGAGCTGTTCGACGTTCATTCCTTGTCCAGCGCCTTGGGGGCGGCCGCCTTCATCTCGGCCAGGATGTCGAGCGCCGCCTTGCGCGGATCGGCCGCGTGGGTGATCGGGCGGCCGATCACGACGAAATCGATGCCGAGCTTCGCCGCCTCGCCGGGGGTCATCACGCGGCTCTGGTCGTTGAGGGCCGCGCCTTTGGGGCGGATGCCGGGCGTCACGAACTTCATGTCGAGATGAGGGAACGCCTTCTTCAGTATGCCCACTTCCTGGGGGGAGCAGATAGTCGCGTCCGCCCCGCCGACCCAGCCCTGCTTGGAGAGGGACTTCACCAATGAAGGGATCTTCGCCGAAGGCGAAAAAATCCTCACGTCCTTGGGGCCCATGCTCGTCAGGATGGTGACGCCCCAGAGCTTCGGCCGGGGCATGACCTCGGCGGCGGCGCGCAGCATGTCGGAGCCGCCCAGCAGATGGAGGGAGACCGCGTCGACGCCGAGCCTCTGGGCCTCGCGCACGGCGTGGGCGACGGTCTGCGGGATGTCGTGGAGCTTGAGGTCGAGGAAGACCTTCCCGCCGTGGCGCCGGACGATGTCGACGGCGCGCTTGCCGTGGGCGGTGAACAGCTGGAGGCCGACCTTGTACCAGACGATGGCGCCGTGGAGGGATTTAAGGAGGTCTTCCTGCTTCTTGATGGAGTCGACATCCAAGGCCACGATAATCTGCGTCACGACAAGCCTCGGGTGATCTTCTTCACCGTCGTCGGGCCGCCGTAAATCAGGCCGGTGTAGAGCTGGACGAGGTCGGCGCCCGCGTCCAGGCGTTCCTTGGCGTCCTCCGGAGCCTCGATGCCGCCGACGCCGATAATCGGAAGCTTCGTGAGCGAACGGACCTTGCGAACGAGCTCGGTCGCGCGGATCTTTAAAGGACGGCCGGAGAGGCCGCCGGCTTCATGCACATATCGCTCCGGGGTGCCTTCGCGGGAGATCGTCGTGTTCGAGACGACAAGGCCCTGAGCCGTTCGGCCGGCGACGTCGATGCACGCGTCGAGATCCTCGCCGGCCAAATCGGGGGATAGTTTCACGAGCACGGGCTTCCGCCCGGGATTCGATTCCTGGACGGTGCTTAATATATCCGCCAGATTCGTTGCCGTTTGCAGGTCGCGCAGGCCGGGAGTGTTCGGCGAGGACACGTTGATCACGAAGTAGTCGCCGTACTTCGCGAGGAGCTTGAAGGTCTGGGCGTAGCGTTTGGGCGCCAGGTTCGCGGGGGTGCCTTTGTTCAGGCCCAGATTGATGCCGAGCGGAACGGATGGTGGAGGACTCATGGACAAGCGCAACGCGACGGCCCGCGCGCCTTCCGAATTGAAGCCCATACGGTTCAGGATCGCGCCCTGTTCGACGAGCCTGAATAGGCGCGGTTTTGCATTTCCCGGTTGGGGCTCCAAAGTCACGGACCCGATCTCGAGAAAGCCGAAGCCTAGACCGGGGAGGATTGAAATTAATTTTCCATCCTTATCAAACCCTGCGGCCAGGCCGACCGGATTGGGAAATTTCATCCCGAACACCGTCTTCTCGAGATTCTGACCGCCATTCCCGGTCAATAGCGAGAGAACCTTATCGGCACCCGGAACGTGGGCCGCGAGGCCCATTAATCCCGACACCTCTTCGTGCACACGCTCCGCGTCGAGCGTGAACAGCCACGGCTTGATCGATTCATAAAGCATGAACCACGCGTCCGCCCGACAGTGTCGTCACGGCGCGACCCTTGAGCCTGCGTCCCGCGAACGGCGTGTTCCGGCTCTTGGAAAGGAACGGCGCCTCGGGCGTCCAGATCGCATCGGGGTCCACGACCACTACATCCGCGTCGGAGCCGGGGGCCAAAGTCCCCTTGGCCTTCAGGCCGAGGAGGCCCGCCGGTCCCGAGGACAGTCGCTCGACGAGCTTGCGGCGCGTGAGGACCTTCTTGTGGAACAGGTCGGTGAGAGCGACGGCGAGCGAGGTCTCGAGCCCGATGACTCCGAACGGCGCCAGGTCCATGCCGAGAGACTTGGCCGCGCACCCGTGCGGGGCGTGGTCGGTCGCGATGGCGTCGATCGTCCCGTCCGCCAGCCCGGCCAGCAAAGCCAGGCGGTCGTCGGCGCCGCGCAGCGGAGGGTTCATCTTCCAGTCGGCGTCGTAGCCGGGCAAATCTTTGTCGTTGAGGGCGAAGTGATGCGGGGCCGCCTCGGAGGTGATCCGGATCCCTCTTTTCTTCGCCGCTCGGATCGCGTCCACCGAGGCCGCGGCCGACACATGGGCTATGTGAAGCCGCGCTCCCGTGAGCTCCGCCAAGGCGATGTCCCGGACCACCTGGACGGTCTCCGCCGCCCACGGCGTTCCCTTCAGGCCCTTTCTCAAGGCCGCGGGTCCTTCGTGCACGCAGGCGCCGTTCGACAGGGAGAGGTCCTCGCAATGATCGATCACGAGCAGGCCCAGGTCCTTGGCGTACTCGAGCGCGCGGCGCAGGAGGCCGGCGTTCATCAGCGGGCGGCCGTCGTCGGACAGGGCGGCCGCGCCGGCGGCGCGCAGCTTGGCGAACTCGGTCAGCTTCTCGCCTTTCTGGCCGAGCGTGACGGCGCCGGCGAAGAGCACGGTGATTGCGGCGTCGGTCCGGGCCTTCGCGCGGAGGAAGGAGAGCTGGGAGGGGGTGTCGCAGACCGGCTCGGTGTTGGCCATCGCGAGCACGGTGGTCACGCCGCCGCGCGCCGCGGCCTTCGTGCCGGTCGCGATCGTCTCGTCGCCCTCGCGGCCGGGCTCGCGCAGGTGGACGTGCATGTCCACGAGGCCGGGGATGACCCACTTGCCCTTGGCGTCGATGGAGGGCACGCCCTTGAGCGAGGGCTTGCGGTGCAGCCCCGCGGCGACCGCGGAGATCCGTCCGTCCTCGATCAGCACGTCGCGCACCGCCTCGAGCTTGCGCGCGGGGTCGATGACGAGTCCGCCGGTGACGATCATCTGCTCAGGCAAGGGACCTTCCTTTCTCGCACAGCGAGAGCACGGCCATGCGCGCGAGGACGCCGTTGGCCACCTGCTCGAGGATCACGGAGCGGGGGCCGTCGGCCACCTCGGAGGCGATCTCGACGCCGCGGTTGATCGGGCCGGGATGCAGGACGAGCGCCTCGGGCTTCATCAGGTCGGCCCGGGCGGGCGTGAGCTGGTAGGAGAGCGCGTAGTCGGCCAGCGAGGGCACGAAGCCCTGGTCCATTCGCTCGATCTGAAGGCGAAGCACGTTGACGGCGTCGGCGCCCTTGAGGGCCTTCTCGACGTCGTGCTCGACGGTCGCGCCGAGAGCGGAGAAATCGTCGGGGCACAGCGGCGTCGGGCCGCAGAAGACGACCTTCGCCCCGAGCTTCTTGAGCGCGAACAGGTTCGAGCGGGCGACGCGGCTGTGGCGGATGTCGCCGAGGACGACGATCTTCCGGCCCTTGAAGCTCCCCCAGCGGTCGCGCAAGGTGAGCAGGTCGAGCAGGGCCTGCGTCGGGTGCTCGTGCCAGCCGTCGCCGGCGTTGATCACCGAGGCCTTGAGCAGAGGCGCCAGTTCCTCGAGCACGCCCGAGCGCTCGTGGCGCACCACGAAGTGCGTGACGCCGACGGCCTGCAGATTGAGGAAGGTGTCGAGCAAAGTCTCGCCTTTGGACAGGGAGGAGCCGACGGGCGAAAAGCTCAGCACGTCGGCGCCGAGGCGCTTGGCCGCCATCTCGAAAGAGGAGCGCGTGCGCGTCGAGGCTTCGGTGAAGATGAAGGCGACGGTGCGGCCCCCGAGGTCGTCGGCGGGAGGGGCGGTCTTGAACGAGGCGGCCAAATCGAGGATCGTCTCGATCTCTGCGGCGCTCAGCCCTTCCAGGCCGAGCAGGTCCTTTCTTTCCCAGGTAGTCGGCGCCAATTTTCCCCGGCGATGAAGTCCGCCTGAACGATTAGACTATTTTTAGAAAGCGCGCGTCCATCCGTCGGTTTGCTAAAATGGATCCGCCATGAGCTTCCATATCGAGCTGTCCAACGTCCGTCTCTTCGACGTCCTCCGCAACGCGCTGAACGGCGAGCTCGGCAGCGTCCTCGGCGTCGAGGGCGACAAGATCGCGCTGAAGCTCAAGACCGGCGAGATCGCGCGCTTCAAGTACGGCGAGCACTTCTTCCGGGTCTCCGAGGACGAGGCGATCGCCTTCCGCGCGGTGATCGCGGAGCTGCGCCGCCAGGCGTCCCTGCTCAAGCCGCGCAAGCGCGGCTCCCTGCGCAAGCCCGCCAAGAAAGCCGCCCCGAAGAAGAAAGCCTAGTCGAGGGGGCCCGGCTTCGCGGGCTTCTCCTTGGCGACGAACAGCAGCCGGTCGAAATAAGGCGAGGACTTCCCCGAGTCCCGCAGGCGCGCGGCGCTCCGCCGGAAGTCGGCCGCCTCCTGCGGCGTGCGCCGGCCCCGGAGGACCTCGTCCGCCAGGTTGAGGACGAGGAAGTTCTCGCTCTCGTCGTCGGAACGCGCGGTCAGCCGCTTCTCCGTCGCGTCGGCCTCGATCTTCTTGTCGAAACGGCCGAGGTCGTCGATCCTGCGCGCGGGCACTCGGTAGGCGACGGTCTGCTCGAGGCGGCCTCCGCCGCGCGTGAGGGTCCGCTGCATCGGCGGGACGCGGTAGACGACGGTCCGCTTCCACTGGCCGTTGCCTTCCCAGACGAGGCTGTGGTCCGTGGCTTGGCTCGGCTGGCCGTACTTGGCGATCATCAGGCGGGCCAGCCGGTAGGAGAAGGTCGGCCAGAGCAGGATGACCGATTCCGGGGTCTCGCCGGAGAGGGAAATCTCGGCGAGGTCCGGCTCCTCTCGGAACTGGGCGCGCGCCGCCGACGGGGCGCACGCGGCGAGCAGCAGGAGCCCCAAAGCCATTCTACACGCGGCGTCGTTCATGGGAGCCTCCACCGGAAAGCGGTCGAGTCCATTATACGGGCTGCGGCGTCGCCGCCCCATGGACGAAGAGTGAATTTATTTCAACGCTTCGGTCTCGGGTGCGCGATGGCCTCGATCTCGTCGGCCGACAGCGTCTCCTTGTCCATCAAGGCCTCGATCATCGCCTTGTGCTGGGCGGCGCCGGCGCGCAGGCGCGCCTCGGTCCTCTCCATGGAGGCCTTCAGGAGCTTGTTGACCTCCACGAGCGCCTTCGCGTCGGCCTCGCCGCCGAACGCGCTCTGCCCGTACTGGTTCGGGGCGGTCTGCGCGAGGCCCATGTCCTCGCTCATGCCGAGCTGCTGGACCATCGCCCGCGCCACGCGCGTCGCCGACTCGAGGTCCGAGCCGGGGCCGGTGGACCACTCGCCGTAGAAGATCTTCTCGGCGACGAGGCCGCCGAGCGCGGTGTCGAGGCGCGCCTCGAGCTCGGCGCGGGTATAAAGGTATTTGTCGCCCTCCTCGCTGCCGGACTCGGCGAAGCCGAGCGCCCCGGAGCCGTGGGGCATGATCGTGACCTTGTTGACGGGCACGCGCGCCTCCGCGTTCTCGTTGAGCAGGTTGGCCAGCACGTGGCCCGCCTCGTGCGCCGCGATGCGGCGCTTGAGGGGCTCGGACAGGCGCAGCGAGCGCTTGCCGCCGATCGTCGCGCGGTCGACGGCCTCGTCGATGTCGGCGCCGTTGATCGAGTCGGCGCCGCGGCGGGCGGCGAGCAGGGCCGCCTCGTTGATCACGTTCTCGAGGAACGCGCCGGAGAGCCCCGCGGTGCGGCGGGCGATCAGGCGCAGGTCCACCTCGGGGGCCAGGCGCGCCTTCTTCGCGTGCAGGGCCAGGATCGCCTCGCGGCCCATCGCCTCGGGCAGGCCGACGTGGATCTTGCGGTCGAAGCGGCCGGGGCGCGTCAGCGCCGCGTCGAGGGTGTCGGCGCGGTTGGTCGCGGCCACGACGAGGACGCCCGACGAGTTGTCGAAGCCGTCCATCTCCTTGAGGATCTGGTTGATCGTCTGCTCGCGCTCGTCGTTGCTCCCGCCGCCGGGGCCGCCGTCGCCGCGCTTCTTGCCGACGGCGTCGATCTCGTCGATGAAGATGATCGCGGGGGCGTTCTTGCGCGCCGTCTCGAAGAGCTCGCGCACGCGGCGCGCGCCCATGCCGACGTACAGCTCGACGAAGTCCGAGCCGGAGATCGAGATGAACGTGGCCGAGGTCTCGCCGGCGAGCGCGCGGGCGAGCAAGGTCTTGCCGGTGCCGGGAGGGCCTTCCATCAGGATGCCCTTGGGCATGCGGGCGCCGAGCTTCCTGAAGCGGGCGGGCTCGCGCAGGAAGTCGATGATCTCCTGGACCTCGACGAGGCTCTCGTCGATGCCGGCCACGTCGTCGAAGCGCGCGTTCGGCTTCTCGAGGTCCATCTTGGGGCGGGTGTTGATGCCGCCGGCCTGTCCTCCGGCGCCGCCGCCCATCATCCTCTTCATCAGCCAGACGAGCAGGAAGATCGGCAGGATCGCCATCGCGAGCATCATCAGGATGCCGCTCATGCTCGTGCCCTTGGGCTTGGCCATCTCCTCGGCGGCCTTGGCCGAGCGCTCGGCCGCGTCGGCGGTCCGCTTCGTGTCTCGGGCGATCTGCTCGAGGGCCGCGTCCTTCGGGTCCGCCTTGACCGAGTCCACGCCTGCGGGGGCCGTGATCGCGGCCGGGGCCTTGATCGTCTGCTCGATGGCGGGCGGCGCGACGGGCGGGGCCGACGGCGTGTTGTTGCTGAACGCCCACCAGCCGGCGAGGGCGGAGAAGAGGATGATCATCGGCAGCCACGAGCCCTTTTTCTTCGGGGCTTGCGGCGCGGAGGGGGCCGGTGCGGGCGAGAGGACCGGCTCGGGCGCGGGGCGGACGGAGTCGTAGCTGACCTCGGGCCCGGGGTCGACGCCGAGGGCGGTCAGGAGGCCGGCGGCGGCGAGGCGCACCGAGGCGTTGCGGTCCTTGTAGGAGGCCTTGATCAGGTCGTGGAGCGCGGGCGAGCCGGGCTTCAGGAAGGGGGCCTCGCGGGTCAGGCGCTTGAGGGCGGTGCGCTGGAGGTACCACCACGGATCGATGTGGACGTCCTTGGAGGTCTGGATGCCGGGACGGGCGGCGAGCGTGAGCAGGTCGAGGTAATGCGTCAGGGTCATCTCGATGGGCAGGGCGTCGAGTATGCGCTGCGCGCCGATCTTGACCTCGGCGCGGCGCTCCTTCTCGTCGACGATGGAGGCGGAGGCCGTCTTGAGCGCGGCGGCGGGGTCGGTCACGAGGAGCTTCTCCATCGCGGCGACGACGCGCGTCGCGGGAACGAACGGCTTTCGCGCGGGGCTCTTGGCGGCGGGCTTGGGCGCGGAGCGCGGCTGGGCGGGCTGGGGGCGGCCGAGTTCCGGTCCGCGGGGCGCGCCGCTCGGGCCTCCCGCGTCCACGGCGTCGACGGCGGGTCGGCGCACGAGAAGGCCGTCGAACAGGGAGGAGAGACGGCCGAGCGCGCCGTCGTTCTTGTCTCCGGCGGCGGGAGCCGTCAGCGCGGGAAGGGCGGCCGTCAGGGCGGCGGGCTTCGCGGCGAGAGGGGCCGCGGGAACGAGGGCGGCGGCGGGAACGGCGGCTATCGCGGGCGCGGCGGCCGGGGCCGCGGGAGCCGGAGCGAGGCTCGGGGCGGCGAGGGACGGAGCGGACGAAGTCAGCGCGGGGGTCGAGAGGAGTCCGGCGGCGGGGGTGAGCGACACGGCGGCTCCAGGGATCGCGCCGGCGGAGCCGGCGCGGGCCGACGCGGCGACCTGGCCCCAGGCCTGCGGGCCGGGCGCTCCGAGGACGAGGGAGGCCGTGAGGACCGAGGCGACGAGGCGGGAAAGCCGGATATTCATGAGATAAACCCCTGAAAAATTGATCACGGTCAATATTCTACGCGGGGCGGTCTCAAGGGAGGTTGGGCCGAACGGGACCGGAAAGGCCCGGCATAGGTCCCACGAAGCGCCGGGACTTTTAGGGCTTGGGCGGGAACCGCCGCGCCTTGATGGCCGCGTCGGCGCAATACAGGGCGACGGCGGCCCAGATCAGCGCGAAGCTGAGCAGGCGGCCGCGCGACAGCGGCTCGCCGAAGGCGAGGACCGCGATGAGGAACTGCAAAGTCGGGGAGAGGAACTGCAGGAAGCCCATGGTCTTGAGGTCGAGGCGGCGCGCGGCCTCGACGAACCAGAGCAGGGGGACGGCGGTGACTCCGGCGCCGCCCGCCAGCAGCAGCCAGGTCTTCGCGTCGGCGGGCGCGCGGCCGTGGCCGGCGAGCCAGGCCAGGCCGAGGATCGCGGGCCCCGCCAGGATGAAGGTCTCGAAGGAGAGGCCGACCAAGGCGTCCGCGTGAGAGACCTTCCGCAGCAGCGCGTACAGCGCGAAGGTCCCGGCCAGGGCGAGCGACAGCCAGGGCAGGTGGCCGTGTGCTTTCACGAGCCACAGCACGCCGGCCAGGGCGAGGACGGCGGCGGCGCCCTGCAGGCGGCGCATGCGCTCGCCGAGCACGAGGACGCCGAGCGCCACGTTGACGAGCGGGTTGATGTAGTAGCCGAGGCTCGAGTCGAGCACGCGCCGGTCCTCGATGGCCCGGATGTACAGGTACCAGTTCGCGCCGATGAGGGCGGTCGTCGCGAGGAGGGCGGCCGCGGTCTTCGGCTTGCCCGCCGCGCGGCGCAGGTCGCCCCAGCGGCCGCGCATGACGAACAGGAGGAAGAGCGCCGACCACGCGATGCGATGCATCAGGATCTCGAGCGCGGGCACGTGAGCCAGCAGGCGCCAGTACAGGGGGCTCAGGCCCCACAGCCCGAAGGCGCCCGCGGCGTAGGCCAGGCCGAGGCGGTTCATCCGCGGAGCTGTTGAAGCCGCTTGTCGGCCCGGTCGAACTCGGCCTCGGCGGCCGGGCCGACGACGGTGTAGTGCCCCATCTTGCGGCCGGGACGGGCGCCGGATTTCCCGTACAGGTGGAGCTTCGCCCCGGGGACGGCGTCGAGCGCGGACCACTTCGGCGCGCCCTTCTCCCACAGGTCGCCCAGGAGGTTGACCATCACGGCCGGTCCGGCGATCAGCTCCGCGGCGCCGAGGGGCAGGCCGCACACGGCGCGCACGTGCTGCTCGAACTGCGAGACGGCGCAGCCGCCCAAAGTGTAGTGGCCGCTGTTGTGGACGCGGGGGGCGATCTCGTTGACCAGGAGGGACTCGTCGTGCAGGAGGAACATCTCGACGGCCATCACGCCCACGTGGCCGAGCGCCTCGGCGACCTTCGTCGCGAGCGCGACGGCCTTGGCCGCCGTGTCGCGCGGGATCCGGGCGGGGGCGCGGGTGGCGTGGAGGACGCCGCCGCGGTGGACGTTCTCGGCGACCGGGTAGACGGCGATCTTCCCGTCGCGGCCGCGCGCGAGGATGACCGAGATCTCGGCCTTGAAATCGACCAGCTTCTCCCAGACGCAGGGCGCCTTGAGGACCTCGTCGGCCTTGGGCGCGTCGGCCTCGCTGCCGAGCCGGCACTGGCCCTTGCCGTCGTAGCCGTGGGAGCGCCGCTTGATGATCACCGGATATTTCCAGCCCGTCGCCGTCGCCGCCTCGCCGTAGGGGGTCTGCGGGAAGCCGTGGCGGCTGAGGAAATTCTTTTGGATCAGCCGGTCTTGGATGAGCCCGAGGACCGAGGGGGCCGGGAACAACGGCCGGACCTCCGCGACGGCCTCCAGGACCTTGACCGGTATGAGCTCCCATTCGAGCGTCACGACATCGGACGCCGAGGCGAGCTTCAAAGCCGCGGACGCGTCGTCGACCGCGCCGACGATCGGCATGTCCACGACCTGCAGCGCCGGGGAGGACGCGGAGGAGTCGAGCGCGGCGGTCCGGTAGCCGAGGGCCTTGGCGGCCTCGGCGATGAGGCGGCCGAGCTGGCCGCCGCCGAGTATGCCGAGGGTCTTCCCGGGCGCCAGCGGTCCCACTACAGCGAGTCCCGCAGGACCTTGCGCGTCTGCGCGTCGCGGAACTTCTTCACGCTCTTGGACAGCGAGGGATCGTTCAACGCGAGGATCTGCGCGGCGAGATGGCCCGCGTTGGCCGCCCCCGCCTCCCCGATCGCGAGCGTGGCGACGGCGACGCCGCGCGGCATCTGGTTGATCGACAACAGGGAGTCGAGGCCCTTGAGCGCGCGCGACTCGACGGGGACGCCGAGCACCGGGAGCCAGGTCATCGCCGCGGTCATGCCCGGCAGGTGCGCCGCGCCGCCGGCGCCGGCGATGATGACCTTGAGCCCCTTCTTCTCGGCCGAGGCGGCGTAGCTGAACAGCTTCAGCGGCGTGCGGTGGGCGGAGACGACCGAGGCCTCGTACGGCACTTTATAATCACGGAGAACGTCGGCGGCGGCCTTCATCGTCTTCCAGTCCGACTTGCTTCCCATGATGATGCCGACGAGCGGTTTCTTTCTCAAGCGAGGCTCCTTCCGAGGACTTTGGCGGCCACGTCCTTCCGCCAGCGCAGCCGCGGCCCGGCGACGCGGGGCAGGGCGGCGTAGGCGCGCTCGCGGGCGGCGGCGAGATCGGCGCCGAGGCCGACGACGGCGAGCACCCGCCCGCCCGCGGCGAGCCAGCGTTCCCCGTCCTTCTTCGTGCCCGCGTGGAACACCATCACGCCCTCGAGGCCGTCCGCGCCGCCGGGCGCGAGCTCCGCGCCGGCCTTCGGCGCCTCGGGGTAGCCCTCGGCGGCGACGACCACGGCCACGCAGGCTCCGGCGCGGGCCGGGACGCGGCTTTGGCGCAGCTCCCCTCGGGCGCAGGCGAGGCACAGCTCGAGGAAATCGGCGTCGAGCAGGGGGAGCACCGCCTGGGTCTCCGGATCGCCCAGGCGCGCGTTGAACTCGAGGAGCTTCGGCCCGTCGGGGGTGAGCATGAGCCCCGCGTACAGCACGCCCCGGAAATCGAGGCCGTCCTTCGCCAGCCCCGCGAGGGCGCGGTCGAACACCGTCTCCCGTATGGTCCGGAGCACGGCCTCGTCGAGCGGCACCGGGCACAGCGCGCCCATGCCGCCGGTGTTGGGGCCCAGGTCGCCGTCGAGCAGGCGCTTGTGGTCCTGGCTCGCGGGGAGCAGGGCGTAGGTCTTGCCGTCGAGCACGGCCATCATCGAGATCTCGGGGCCGCTCAGCAGCTCCTCGACGAGCAAGGTGCTGCCGGCGCCGGTGGCGGCGAGCGTCGCGACCGCCGCCTCGGCCTCCGGCAGCGCCGTGCAGACGATCACGCCCTTGCCGGCGGCGAGCCCGTCGGCCTTCACCGCGCAGGCGCCGCCGAACTCCCGGACCGCGGCGAGCGCCTCGGCCGCGCCGCCGACGCGCGCGCGCGCGGTCGGCAGGCCGTGGCGGAGCATGAAGTCCTTGGCGAAGGCCTTCGAGGATTCGAGCCGCGCGCCGTCCCGGCCCGGGCCGAACACGGGTATGCCCGCGGCGCGGACCGCGTCGGCGACGCCGGCGGCGAGCGGGGCTTCCGGGCCGATAATGACGAGCTCCACGCCCTTGCCGATACAAAAACGCGATACGGCCTTCGGGTCGAGGGGGTCGAGGGCGACGCGCTCGGCCAAGGCGCCCATGCCGTCGGAGCCCGGGGCGGCCCACAGCTTCGAGAGGCGGGGGCTCTTGGCCAACGCCCACGCCATCGCGTGTTCCCTGCCGCCGGAGCCGAGAAGGAGGACCTTCACGGCCTGATGATACCTAAATCGTCTTAGTCCGTCGAATCGACGACGCGGAACACCTCGGAGATCGAGATGGTCCCCGCGGCGGCCTTGCGCAGGCCGTCGGCGATCAGCGGGTCGTTGCCGTCCTTGAGCGCCGCCGCGCGCAGGTCGTCCAGGCCGGCCTTTTTCAGGATCAGCGACCGCAAAGTCGGGCTGACGGCGACGTACTCGAAGAGCAAAGTCCGGCCGAGGTAGCCGCTCTGGCGGCAGGCGGCGCAGCCCGCGCCGCGCTTGAGCCCCCTCATCAATCCGTCGGGCATGCGGATGCCGCCGCTTTTCACGCGGTGCTCGATCTCGGCGACCTCGGCGGCGGTCGGCTCGTAAGGCTGGGCGCAGGACTCGCACACGCGGCGGGCCAGGCGCTGGGCGGAGACGGCGGTCAGCGCGGAGGCGATCAGGAACGGCTCCAGGCCCATGTCGAAGAGGCGCGTGATCGCGCCGAGCGCGCTGTTGGTGTGCAAGGTCGTGAAGATCATGTGGCCGGTCAGGGAGGCCGACACCGCGATCTCCGCCGTCTCGAGGTCGCGGATCTCGCCGACCATGATCACGTTCGGGTCCTGGCGCAGGATCGCCCTCAGGCCCTCGGCGAAGCCGAAGCCGGCCTTGGGCTGGATCATCCCCTGGTTGATGCCCGGGATCTTCTTCTCGATCGGGTCCTCGAGGGTCACGATGTTCCGCGACGGGGAGTTGATCTGCTGGAGCAAGGTGTACAGCGTCGTGGACTTGCCGCTGCCCGTGGGGCCGGTCACGATGAACATGCCCTGGGGGCGGGTGCTCACCGCGCGCAGGGCGTCGGTGATCTTCGGATCCAGGCCGATCTCCTCGAGGGCCGGGACCTTCGAGTTCCGCGGGATCAGGCGCAGCACGGCCTTGTCCCCGTTCGGCGTCGGAAAGGTCGAGAGACGCAGGTCCACGTCCATGCCGTCCTGCGAGATGGACATGCGCGCGTCCTCGGGCCTGCTCGTGCCGATGCCGCGCTCCGGGTCCAGGCCGCAGTTGACCCGGATATGCGACACGATGCGCAGGTTCAGCGCGTTCGGGATCTGCATCATCTCCTCGAGGATGCCGTCGAGCCGGAACCTGACGCGCAGCGCGCTCTCCAGCGGCTCCAGGTGCACGTCCGAGGCGCGCAGCTTCACCGCCTCGCGCAGGATGCGCTGCACCGCGTCGGAGACGAGCTTCTCCTCCTCGGGCTTGGCCTTCCCTCCGCCGCCGAACATGCCGCCCTTCGTCGTCTCCTTGGCCCTCTTGACCATCTCGACGAACTCGGCCTGCAGCGGGAGGCGCTGCGGCTCGGCGCCCGCGGCGGGCGTCTTCACCGCGGCGGGCGTCTTCACTGCGGCGGGCGCCGGAGCGGGAGCGGCCGCGGGCGCCGGCGCGGGAGGCGGCGCCTCGGCGACGGCCGGTCCGGCGGAGTGGGTGGCGGGAGGCGCCGAATCGGGGACGGTCAGGTCCTGGAAGAGCTGGCTCGGCGGCTCGCCCGCGTCGGGCGAGGCCTGGCCGGGGCGTCCGGGCAGGTTGACCTCGACGGGAAGCGTGTCGGGGATCTTGTTGGGGATCTTCGGGCGCAGGTTCTCGAGCAGCCAGCGCTCGACGCCCTTGCGGACGACGGTGTCCACCTTGGCCCAGGTGACGAGCAGGGACTTGTCGCGCAGGGCCTGCAGCTCGGGTTCCGCGCGGCGCTCGGCGAGCTTCTCCCGGATCAGGCCCGAGCCCGCGCAGATCGCGGCGGGCTTATTGCCCCCGAGCCAGACCATGTAGACGCCCTCGAGGTTGTCGAAGTGCGGATCGTTCAGGTTGACGGCGTACAGCTCGCCCCAGACGTCGCCCTCGCAGCGGTTCCAATAGATCGGAAGTGAGGCCATGCTCTCCCTATATAGCCTCTCTCCCGGGAAAAAACAAGTCCCCTGCGGAGCGTTTATTTCTTGGGCTTGTCCTCGGCGGCGGGATCGCGCCATCCGCCGACATGGCGGGACGCCGTACAGATCCAGGTCGAGCTTGCCGGCGCGGGCCGGACTCGCGAGCAAAGCGGCGGCGACGATCAGGCGGGGATGACGGCGGCCGATGCGGAAAAATCCCTCGTTTTCCGCAAAATAAACATTATTTTTTAAGCGCTATTCACTTTCGGCGTCGGTGGTGAATAGCGCTTTGAATCTCGGCGCTATTTTTCGAAAAACGAGGGATTTTTCGCGTCAGCGCAGCGGCCAGGCCCCGTCGCCCTGAAGTTGGGGCGTCTGGTCGCGGTTGAGCCGGCGCGCCTCGTCCTGCACGCGCGGCGTCAGATACTCGGCGAGAGCCTTCGGGGTGGATTTGCCCGCGTTCATGCCCTCGAGCAGGAAATAGGTGAAGGCGCCGTGGCCCTTGTCGTCGAGCGAGCCCGAGATCTCGTTGGCGGCGGAGGCCGCGAGCACGGTCACCGTCGCGGGCGCCGCGCCGGTGTCGATCTTGGCGACGAGCGGCCGGGCGCCGGAGGCGAGCACCGAGCGCCCGCCCGCGCCCGAGAAGCAGGAGTCCATCGCGACGAGCACCTGCCGGGCGGGAAGCTCGCCGAGCTTTTTGTAGAGCTTGGCGACGGGATAGCCCGTGGACTCGAGGAAGTTCGGGTCGCCGTCCCACGGCACGAGGTAAGCCTGGCCGGTCTTCACGTCGGGCGCGCCGTGGCCGGAGAAATAGAAGTACACGCGGCTGTCGGCCTTGGCCATGCGGGGCAGCCACTGCTCGAGGTTCTTCTCGAGCGAGGCCTTCCCGGCCTTGGCTCCCTTGAGCAGGACGATGTTGCGCTCGGGCACGCCGAGGGCGCGGACGTGTGCCTTGAAGGCGTCCGCGTCGCGCTCGGCATAAGGGGCCTTCGACGCGATGTCGGAATAGGTCTCGATGCCGACGACGATCGCGAGGTCGTCGGGGCGCTCGGCGGCGGAGAAGCGCGGCGAGGGCGAGGCCGGGTAGGACGCGGCGGGCGCGGCCGCCGGGGCGGCGGCGTCTCCGCCCTTCACGGCCTTGGCGATGCGCTCGATGTCGGCCGAGCTGAGGCCCGAGGACGGGGCGGCGGGGGCCGGCCGTCCCGGGCGGCGGGCGAGGACGGCGTCGCCGGGGATGCTCTTGAACTTCTCCCCGTTCTCGTCGGAGAAGTCGGTGCACGCGGCCCGGGCGTTCATCTGGTAGCTGTTGGCGTCGTAGCGCGCCAGGACCTGACCGTTGTAAGCGGAGGAGACGATCGTCCGGTCGCTGAATGTCGCCGGGAAGTCGAAGGCGATGTCGCACTTGGACGGGTCCGGATTGCTCTCGAAGACGCCCGTGGCGAAGACCTCGCGCAGGCCCTGCATGCGGATATTGTTGATCATGCCCGGGCCGCCCTTCAGGCAAGCGCGCAGGGTCGAGCGGCAGGACGCGTCGCCGCCGACCTGCTGCATCAGGCCGGTGCCGGTGGTGGCGCAGGCGCCGAGGAAAAGTCCGAGGGGGAGCAGGGCGAGGGCGAGAAATCTCGAGCTCATTTGACGGCCTCCGTGACCTGATAATCGGGGATCGGGGTCGGGTAGCGGCGGGTGAAGCAGGCCGTGCACCAGCCGCTCTCGTCGCCCTTGCCGACCGCGCGCTGCATGCCCGCGAGGCTCAGGTAGTGGAGGCTGTCCACGCCGAGGTACTTCCGGATCTCCTCGATGGAGTTCTGGTTGGCGATGAGCTCGGCGGCGTAGGGCGTGTCGATGCCGTAGTAGCAGGGCGAGACGATGGGGGGCGAGGTGATCGCCATGTGGATCTCGCGCGCGCCGGCCTGGCGCAGCAGCTTGCAGATGCGCTTGCTCGTCGTCCCGCGCACGATCGAGTCGTCGACGAGGACGACGCGCTTGCCGCGCAAAGTCTCTGGAACGGGAGCCAGCTTGAGCATCGCCGCCTTCTCGCGCAGCTCCTGCGTGGGCTTGATGAAGGTGCGGCTGACGTAATGGGAGCGCATCAGGCCGATCTCGAAAGGCACGCCGCTTTCCTCGGAGAATCCCAGCGCGGCCGGTATGCCGGAGTCGGGCACGGGCACGACGATGTCGGCCTTCAGCCCGCTCATCTCGCGGGCCAGCGCCTTGCCCAGGTCCCGGCGCGCCGCCTGCACGCCGCGGTTGAAGATCATCGAGTCCGGGCGCGCGAAGTAGACCTGCTCGAAGATGCAGCGCGCGGGCGCGGGCACGGGCGGGAACGGCTTGAGCGACTTGACCGTGGTGCCCTCGACGATGACCATCTCGCCGGGCTCGAGCTCGCGCACGAGCTCGGCGCCGATGAGGTTGAGCGCGGTCGTCTCCGAGGCGAAGATGTGGGCGTCGCCGATGCGGCCGAGCACGAGCGGGCGGAACCCGTACGGGTCGCGCACCGCGATGAGCTTGTCGATCGTCAGCAGGAGCAACGAGTAGGCGCCCTCGACTTGGCGCAGGCTCGCGATCAAGGCGTCCTCGACGGGGCCCTCCTGGCGGGCGAGCAGGTGGATGATGACCTCGGAGTCGGTCGTGGACTGGAAGATGGCGCCGCGCCCCTCGAGCTTGTGCTTGAGCTGGATCGCGTTGGTCAGGTTGCCGTTGTGGGCGATGGCCAGCATGCCGTGGCCGGTCTTGTAGACGAGCGGCTGGGCGTTGCGGATGTGGCTTCCTCCGGTGGTCGCGTAGCGCACGTGGCCGATCGCGACGCGCCCGGGAAGGGCGGCGACGCCGTCGGCGAAGACCTCGGAGACGAGGCCCATGCCGATGCGCGTCTGGAACTCGCCGTTCTTGACGGTCACGATGCCCGCGCTCTCCTGGCCGCGGTGCTGTAAAGAGAAAAGGCCGAGCTGGGTCAGCTCGGCCGCGTCAGGACGCCCGGAGACGGCGAATATTCCGCACATACCTTAAGTATACCTGTTGAAAACGGGGCTGTCAGCGGGGCTCTTGCCGCCGGAGCCGTCTCTTTCTTGGTTCTTTGCTTTAAAGCATAACGGCCTTCGACAGCTCTAAATGAAGGCGTCTATTCCCCGTGGCTTTGCTTTAAAGCAAAGAACCAAAAGGGAGGTATGCCGGGGCAGCGGCGGCTCGTTCGCGGCGTCAGCGCGCGTAGTCGACGGCGTTCTTGAACATCTCCAGTCCGACGGGCGCCTTGCGGTAGGTCTGGCGCGTCCAGTTCGGATGGTGATGCAGCGACATGAACCGCTCGGGGTGGGGCATCAGGCCGAGGACGTTGCCCTCGGGGTTGGTGAGCCCGGCGATGTTGAAGATCGAGCCGTTGGGGTTGTGCGGGTAGCCCATCAGCTTGCCGTCCTCGGTGACGTATTGAAGGGCGATCGACTTCGTTTTCTTCAAGTCTTCGAGGTGGCGCGGGGATTTCAGCACGAGCTTGCCCTCGCCGTGGGCGACCGGCAGCTCGATCATCTCGGGCAGGCCCTTGAAGAACAGGCAGGAGGACTGGGTGTTGATGCGCAGATGGGTCCAGCGCGTCTCGAACTTGCCCGAGTCGTTGACGGTGAAGGAGGCGCTCTGGTCGCAGGCGTTGGAGTGCGGGAGGATGCCGGCCTTCACGAGGACCTGGAAGCCGTTGCAGATGCCGATGACGGGGCGGCCGAGGCGGACGAACTGGCGCAGGTCGGTCAAGGTGTGGCGCACCTGGTTGGCGAGGACCTTGCCCGCGCCGACGTCGTCGCCGTAGGAGAAGCCGCCGGGGATGGACAGGATCGCGTAGTCCATCAGCTTCTTCTTGCCGGAGCGCAGCTCCGTGATGTGGACGAGCTCCGGTTCCCCGCCGACGTGCTTGAACGCGTTCGCGGTCTCCAGCTCGCAGTTGACGCCGGCGGCGCGCAGGATCAGGACTTTGGGCTTTTTCATCCGAGGATCCTCGGCAGGGCGGTCTGCCACGCTTCCTTGAGCTCTTTGAGGGATTCCTCGAGGCACGTCGAGCCCTCGAGGCCCGTCACCTTGATGATCGGGTTGGCCGTGGTCTGGCCGACGCGGCGCACCATCGCGGACTTGGCGCTCTTGCCGAAGTGGCGCAGGAAGGCCGACTCGTCCTCGGGCTTCACCTCGACGAGTATCCGGGAAGGGGACTCCGAGAAGAGCAAGGTCTCGTTGGAATAGATGCGCGGGTCGCGCGGGCACTCGTCGAGGTCGAGCAGGCAGCCGAACTCGCCGGTGAATCCCATCTCCGCGGCGCACAGCGCCAGGCCGCCCTCGGAGAGGTCGTGCGCGGACAGGACGTGGCCGCGGGTCATCGCCGCGTGCAGCGCCTTGAAGCCGTCGATGGCGGAGGCGGGGTTGACCTTGGGGACTTCTCCCCCGACGCGTCCCAAGACGCGGTGATAAAGGGAGCCGCCGAGCTCGTCGTTGGTGCGGCCGATGAGGTAGAGGGCGTTGCCCGGGCCCTTGAAGTCCATGGTGACGGCCTTGCGCCCGTCGGGGACCGGGGCCACCGCCGAGACCAGCAAGGTCCCGGGGATCGGGAGCTCCTTGCCCTTCTCGTCCTTGGACTGGTTGAACATCGAGTCCTTGCCGGAGATGAAGGGGGCGGAGAAGCCCTTGGCCGCGTCGCGGCAGCCCTCGGCGGCGCGGACGAGCGCGCCGAGCTGCTTCGGGTCCTCGGGGCTGGCCCAGCAGAAGTTGTCGAGCAAGGCGGCGCGGGACGGGTCGGCGCCGACGCAGGTCAGGTTGCGCAGGGCCTCGTCGACCGCGGCCAGGGCCATCCAATACGGATCGATCCGGCCGTAGTCGGGGTTGAGGCCGTGGCCGACGGCGAAGCAGGAGAAGTCGTCCATGTCGCCGGTGGCGGCGTGCGGCCAGATCACGCAGGCGTCGCCGGGGCCGTCGTGGCGCACGCCCTGCAGCGGCTTGACGACGGTGCCGCCCTGGACCTCGTGGTCGTACTGGCGGATCACCCACTCGCGCGAGCAGACGTTGAGATGGCCGATCATCTCGCGCAGGGCGTCGCCGGCTTTCTTCGCGACGCCGCCAGCGGGCTTCGCGGCGTGGTTATTCGTCCAGACGGCCTCGCGCTCCACGCGCGGCAGGCCCTTGTGGAGGAACTTCATGTCGAGCTCGACGATCGTCCGCTCGTGGTGCGTGACCTCGAGCTTGCCGGTCCGGGTGAACTCGCCCAGGACGGCGAGTTCGCAACCCTCGGCGGCGAACACGGCCTCGAGCGCCTTGAGGCTCTTGGGATTGACGGCCAGGACCATGCGCTCCTGCGACTCGGACAGCCAGATCTCCCAGCTGTCGAGGTCGCTGACTTTCAGCGGGGCCTGCTCGAGGCGCACGCGCGCGCCGCAGTCCGCGCCGAGCTCGCCGATGGCCGAGGAGAAGCCGCCCGCGCCGCAGTCGGTGACCGAGCCGTAGAGCTTCTTGTCGCGCGCCGCGAGCAGGGCGTCGAGGACGCGCTTCTCCTGGATCGCGTGGCCGATCTGCACCGCGGAAGAGGGGGCGTCCGCGCCGAGGTTGGCCGAGGAGAACGTCGCGCCGTGGAGGCCGTCGCGTCCCGTGCGGCCGCCGACCGCGACGATCAGGTCGCCGGGCTTGACCTCTTTCTTGACGGCCCACTGGGGCATGATGCCGACGGTGCCGCAGAACACGAGCGGGTTGAGGCGGTAGTCGTCGTCGAACCAGATCCCGCCGCCGGCCGTGGGGATGCCCATGCGGTTGCCGTAGTCGCGCACGCCGGCGACCACGCCGCGCAAGGTGCGCGTCGGGTGATGCGCGCCTTCGGGGAGCGCGCCCTTGTAGTCCGGGCGGCCGAAGCAGAAGGTGTCGGTGTTGAGGACGGGCTTGGCGCCGAGGCCGACGCCCAGGATGTCGCGCACCACGCCGCCGACGCCGGTGGCCGCGCCGCCGTAGGGCTCGAGGGCCGAGGGATGATTGTGCGTCTCCACCTTGAACGCCAGCGCCCACTTCTTGCCGAACGCGACGACGCCCGCGTTGTCCTTGAACAGGGACAGGCACCAGGGCTTCTTGACGGCCTCGGTGGCGGCGACGATGGTCTCGGCGAAGAGGTTCTTGATCGTCCGCGTCTTCTTCCCTTCGACATACCTGATGGGAGAAGTGAAGGTCTTGTGCTTGCAGTGCTCGGACCAGGTCTGGGCGATGGTCTCGATCTCGGCGAGGGACGGCTCGCGCTTGAGGGTCTTGAAGTGGGCCTGGATCGCGCCCCACTCGGCGTCGGACAGGGAGAGGTGGCGCGAGTTGCCGATGACGCGCAGCTCCTTGGGCGACTTGCCGAGGATGGGGAACGAGTCTTGGGAGGTCTCGGCGAGCTGGCTCAAGGGTGGGCCTCGGTGACGACGACGCGGTGGATGAGAGGATTGGCCAGCGACTTGGCCACGGCCTTCTCGACCTGCGCCTTCACGGCGCGGCCGTTGAGCAGATAAAGCATCCCGCAGCGGGCGGAGGTCGGGCGCTGAAGGCCGCCCTCGGCGATCGCCTCGGCGACCGTCGCGCCGACGGGATCGGAGACGGTCGGCTTGAGCCAGACCTCGACGCGCCAGAAGTTCATCCCGTTCATCGGCGCGGGCGCGACGGGGACCAGGCGGAACTCCTGGGTCACGGCGTCGCAGAGGAGGTCCTTCGCGGCCTGGTGCGCCTGGTTGGCGGTCAGCGAGCCGGAGATCTCGTAGAGCCGGCCGGCCCGGACTTCCTTGAGGGCGCCCAGGCCCTGCTCCCGCAGGAGGGCGAAGGCCGCGGCGCCCTCGGCGTCGTTGAACTCGTTGCGGAGCTTGACCTCGATGAGGTGAACATTCTCCGCCTGGATCTTTATGCTCACTTGGTCACCTTTGCGAGGAAATCGCGATAGCGGGAGAGCGTGCCGTCCACGACGCTTTGAGGCAAAGCGGGGGCGGGGGGAAGCTTATTCCAGCCGGATTTCTCGAGATAATCACGCACGAATTGCTTGTCGAAGCCGTCCGGAGTCCTTCCGGGATGCCAATCCTTCTTCTCCCACACGCGGGACGAGTCGGGCGTGAGGATCTCGTCGATAAGACAAAGTTTTTCGTTGATGAACCCGAATTCGAATTTCGTATCGGCAAGAATGAGGTCTCTCTTCGCCAAGTGCTCGGCCGCGACGTTAAAAACCCGAAGGGTTAATCCTTCCAACGTCTTGGCAAGTTCCGGTCCTATCATCTCAGCCAAGCGTTCTCGCGAGATGTTCTCGTCGTGCCCCTCATCCGCCTTCGTCGCGGGCGTAAAAATGGGCGAAGGCAATTTGTCGGCCTCTTTGAGCCCCGCCGGAAGCGAGTGACCAACGACGTTGCCGTTGATTTTATATTCCTTCCAGCCCGACCCCGCGAGATACGCGCGCGCCACGCACTCGGCATCGATCCTTTTCGCCTTATGCACCAGCATCATCCGCCCGTCGAACCAGTTCTTATCCAGCTTCACGGGCAGTTGCTGTTGAATGGCGTCGAAATCAGCGGTGATCAAATGGTTCGGAACCACGTTTTTCGTCAGATCGAACCAGAACAGCGCCGCCGTGGTCAGGATCTTGCCTTTGTCCGGGATCGGCGTCGGCAGGACCACGTCGAACGCCGAGAGCCGGTCCGACGCCACGATGAGCAGCTTCTCTCCGAGGTCGTAGACGTCCCGGACCTTGCCCCGGCGCAGGAGCTTCAGTCCCGGTATGTCGACGGAGGAGGCGGTGCTCGTCATCATTCCCATTCGATGGTGGCGGGAGGCTTGGAGGAGATGTCGTAAGCGACGCGGTTCACGCCCTTGACCTCGCTGACGATGCGGCTGGAGATCTTCTGCATGAGGTCGTACGGGAGCCGCGACCAGTCGGCGGTCATGCCGTCGCGGCTGTCCACCGAGCGGACGACGACCGTGTTCTCGTAGGTGCGCCCGTCGCCCATCACGCCGACGGAGCGCACGGAGGGGAGGATCACCACGAACGCCTGCCAGACCTTGTCGTACCAGCCGGCGGCCTTGAGCTCCTGGCGCATGATCAGGTCGGCGTCGCGCAAGGTCTTGAGCAGCTCGGGGGTCACGGCGCCGAGCACGCGGATCGCGAGGCCGGGGCCGGGGAACGGGTGGGCGCCGAGCAGGTCCTGCGAGATCCCCATCTCCTTGCCGAGGAGGCGCACCTCGTCCTTGAAGAGCATCCGCAGCGGCTCGACCAGGCGCAGCTTCATTTTTTTCGGGAGCCCGCCGACGTTATGGTGGCTCTTGATGACGACGGAGGGCCCGTGCACCGACACGGATTCGATCACGTCCGGGTATAACGTTCCCTGGGCCAGGAAGGTCACCCCTTTGATCCGTTTCGCTTCTTTATCGAACACTTCGATAAACGTCTTCCCGATGATCTTCCGCTTCTTTTCCGGGTTCGAAACGCCCTTCAGCCGTCCGAGGAAGAGCTTCGACGCGTCCACGACCTTTAGATTGAGCTTCAGCTCCTGGCCGAGCACCTTCTCCGCGCGCTCGCGGTCGCCGTGGCGGCCGAGCCCGGTGTCCACGTAGATGCAGTAGAGGCGCGAGCCGATCGTCTTGGAGATCAGGGCCGCCGCGACGGAGGAGTCCACGCCGCCGGAGAGGGCGCAGACGACCTTGCCGTCGCCGACCTGCGTCTTAATCGCCGCGACCTGGGACTCGAGCAAGGACGACATGCTCCAGCGCTTCTCGAAGCGGCAGATGCGGCGCGCGAAGTTCTCGAGGACCTTCGCGCCGAGCGGCGTGTGCACCACTTCCGGGTGGAACTGGATGCCGTACTGGCGCTTCGCCTCGTCGGAGATCGCGGCGTAGGGCGCCGAGCCGGTGCGCGCGTCCACGCGGAAGCCGTTGTGCAGGCGCGAGGCGCTGTCGCCGTGGCTCATCCACACCTGCAGATGCCGGGGCAGGTCGGCGAACAGCGGGCTCTCGGCGACGATCTCGAGGTCGGCGTGGCCGTACTCGCGCTTCTTCGAGGGCAGGACCTTGCCGCCGTGCAGCTCGACGAGCAGCTGCATGCCGTAGCAGATGCCGAGCACCGGCACGCCCGCCTCGAACACGAACTTGTCCGGGCGCGGCGAGCCCTTCTCGTGGACCGACGCCGGCCCGCCGGACAGGATGATGCCGGCCGGCCTCGCCGCGAGGATCTGCTCCCGCGTCGCCTTGAAGGGCAGTATCTCGCAGTACACCTCGAGTTCGCGCAGGCGCCGCGCGATCAGCTGGGTGTACTGGCTCCCGAAGTCGAGGATCAGGATCTTCTCGGCTTCGAGAGCGGCGACGGTCATGCTACTTCCCCATCCCGATGCGCTGGGCCTTCTGGAAGATCTTGCCTTCCGTCTTGATCGAGGGAGCGATGATGATCTCGGTGGTCTGCATCTCGCGCATCGTCGAGGCTCCGACGGAGCCCATGCACGTGCGCAGGGCGCCGACGAGGTTCTGCGAGCCGTCGTCGAGGCGGGACGGCCCGTAGAGGATCTCCTCGAGGCTGCCGGTGATGCCGACCTGGATGCGGGTGCCGCGGGGCAGGTTGGCGTGCGGCGTGGCCATGCCCCAGTGGAAGCCCTGGCCGGGCGCTTCCTTCGCGCGCGCGAAGGCGGAGCCGACCATGACGCCGTCGGAGCCGCAGGCGATCGCCTTGCAGATGTCGCCGCCGGTGGACATGCCGCCGTCGGTGATGATCGGCACGTACTTGCCGGTGCGCTTGAAGTGGAAGTCGCGCGCCGCGGCGCAGTCGACCGTGCCCGTCACCTGCGGCACGCCGAGGCCGAGGACGCCGCGCGTGGTGCAGGCGGCTCCCGGTCCGACGCCGATCAGCAGGCCGGAGACGCCCGCGTCCATCAGCTCGGTGGCGACCGAGTAGGTCACGCAGTTGCCGACGACGACGGGGATCTTCATCGCCTTGCAGAACTTGGCGATGTCGAAGGGCGTGTACTTGGTCGCTTTGTGGCGGACGGTCGTGACGGTGGACTGCACGACGAAGATGTCGGCGCCGGCCTCCATCGCGATGCGGCCGTACTTCTCCGCGTTCTGCGGGATCGTGGAGATCGCGCAGGGCACGCCGGCCTTCTTGATCTGCTTGATGCGCTCGCCGATCAGCTCCTCCTTGACGGCGGGGCGGTACATCTCCTGCACGAGGCGGGTCGCCTCGTCGGGGGTGGCGCCGGCGATCTGGGAGACGACCTCGCGGGGCTTGTCGTAGCGCGTGCTGATCCCGTCGAGGTTCAGGACCCCGAGGCCGCCGAGCTTGCCCATCGCGATCGCGAACTCCGCGTCCACGACGCCGTCCATCGCCGAGGCGAGGAAGGGGATCTCGAGCTTGACGTGCCCGATCTGCAGGGTCGTGTCGACCTCGTCGGGGTTGACCGTCATGTCGCCGGGAACCAGCGCGATCTCGTCGAATCCGTAGGCCCTGCGGGCTTCACGGTCGCGTCCGATGAAAAAAGCCATCGTTATCCTCCGTCGGGAATGGGGTTGCGACGGCGATATGGTAACAAATTGCCGGGAGGAGCGTCTACGCGCGCGAGGACGCGGCTTCCTTAGGTCAGGGCCGCGGGAAGGAGCTCGGCGATCATCCCGTTGAGCTTCTCGAAGTCGAGAGGCTTCTCCAGGAAGCGCACGAGCGGATCGGAGGGCAGGCGGCGCGTCGCCCACTCCCTGTCGGCGGCGCTCATCAGGATGACGGGCGTATTCGCGGTGAGGTCGTTGCCGCGCAGGATCTCGATGACCCGGATGCCGTCCACGGACGGCATCCGCAGATCGAGGAGGATCAGGTCGGGGCGCTCCCAGGAGGCGACCTCGAGCGCGTCGGGGCCGTCCTTGGCGCCCAGTACGGTATGGCCCCTCTTCAGCAGGTGGACCGTGAGGAGCTCCACGCAGTCGGGGTCGTCGTCGACGATCAGAATCTTGGCCATCGCTAACTATAGTAAGTTAGCTGTCGCGGTTCGTCAAGGGCAATCTGGTCTCAGTCGAGGTCGAGGACGTCGCCGCCCCCGGAGCCGGCGAGGTCGTCGGGATCGTAGCGCGGGGCGGGCGGTGCCGCGGGCGCGCTCCCCGGAAGGAACTCGGACATGAGCTTCGACAGGTGGGCGAAGTCGACGGGCTTCTGCAGGAAGCGCGTGATGGCGTCGTCCTTGACCTGAGGCATGATCTGTCCGATCGGCGACGCGGTGAGGAAGATGATCGGCGTGGCGGCGGTGAAGCTGTTGCCGCGCAGGCGCTCGTGGACCTTCGCGCCGTTGGCCGCGGGCATGTTGAAGTCGAGTATGACCAGGTCCGGCTTCTCGCGCGAGGCGATCATCGGCGCCGACAGCCCGTCCAGCGCGACGACCACCTGATGTCCCGCCTCCGTCAGGCGCAGGCTCAGCAGCTCCACGATCGGCTGTTCGTCATCGATCACGAGGATCTTCGCCATATGAGGCTAGTGTACGGTTCGGGCCCCGATCCGTCAAGGACGCGCCTAGGACTTTTGCCGGGAAAAGAGGGGCCCGAGGGCCCAAGCGCTTCCTTACATAGGAGGCTATCCTCCTGGAGATGCCCATGAGATTGCTGCTGTCGGCGCTGCTGGCCTTCGGTTCCGCCGTTCCCGCCGCCGCGCAGGTCCACGCCGCCGTCCCCGGCTCGGTCTCCGTCGTTCCGTCCTTCTCTCCCGTCCTCTCGCCCGGCCTGGCGCCCTCGTTCTCGGGCCCCGCCCTGTCTCTGCCGTCGGCCCCCGGCCTCGCGGCGCCGTCGATCGCCCCGTCTCTCGTCCCGGCCCTCGCTCCCGCGGCGCTCGCGCCGATCCCCGCCCTCGCCGCCTCGGCGATCCCCGCGGCCGCCGCGTTCGTTCCCGCCGCGCTGTCGCACCCCGTCTCGGCGCCCGCCAAAGACGGCGGACGCCTCCGCAACGCGGGCACGAGCCTCAAGGACCTCGGCCGCCTCGTCGGCCTGTCCGAGGCGGGCGCCGCGGCCGCCGCCTTCGACGGCGCCGCCGCGAAGGCCGCCCTCGAGAACGCCGAGCCGGCCTCCCTCCCGCTCCCCCTCGGCGCGAAGAGCGTCTCCGTCGTCCGCCTCAACAGCGCCCGCGAGGCGAGCGGCGTCATCCCGCACACTCCGAACACCGAGCACTTCATCAACGAGCTCGCGTCGAAGTGGGACAAGATCGGCCATCTCGACCTGCGCGTCTACCGCGACTCGAAAGGCGACAGCTTCCGCGCCGTGGACCTGTCCGGCCGCCCCGAGCTCGCCGAGCACCTGCCCGAGGTCCAGGCGCACGAGGCCGCGCTGATCCGCAAGATCCAGCTGCACGCGAAGGACCTGCAGCTCGTCATCCGCGAGGAAGGCAAGACCCCCGACCTGATCGTCGAAGGCGTCGTCACCGAGATGAAGAGCCTGTTCCCCGGCGGCGAGTTCAAGGTCCAGCTCGCTCACGCTAACGAGCAGGTCCTCGCCCACGCGGCGCGACACCGCCTGGCTCCCGGCGCCGCCGCGATCAACCTGGAGTCCCGCGACGCCGTGCCCGTCGCCGAGCTGCGCTCCGTCATCAACGATTACGTCCGCACCGGCGCCCCGATCGGCCTGGCCAGCGTGTCGGTGTACGCGGGCAAGGACCGCCGGGTCTTCGTCCGCGGCAAGGACGGCCTGTTCAACGTCGAGGGCTCTCGCCTGCGCCGCCAGTCGGCCGCGAAGGCCGCCCTGCCCCTCGCCAAGCCCGCCGCCCGCTTCCTCGTCCCCGACGCCCTCGCCCTGGCCGCGATGCCGGACCCGGACGTCATCGTCCGCGAGCTGACCGAGCCCGCCCGCCGCCTGCGCGCCGCCGGCGTGCGCGCGACCGTCACCGTGTACGGCTCCGCCCGCATCCTGCAGCCCGACGTCGCCCGCGCCCGCCTCCAGGAGCTCGTCGACAAGTACGGCCGCAAGCCCAAGCGTCCCGAGGAGCGCAAGCTCGTGTACGCCGCGGTGCAGGCCGTCGAGATGTCCAAGTACTACGACATCGCCCGGCAGTTCGGCCGCCTCGTCGCCGAGGAGGGCGGCGGCGAGGTCGCCGTCGTCTCCGGCGGCGGCCCCGGCATCATGGAGGCCGCCAACCGCGGCGCCTTCGAGGCCAAGGGCCCGAGCGTGGGCTACAACATCATCCTCGACCACGAGCAGGGGTTGAACAAGTACGCGACGCCCGGCCTCGAGTTCGAGTTCACGAACTTCTCCACGCGCAAGATGGCCCTGCGCCACGGCTCGATGGGCCTCGTCTACTTCCCCGGCGGCTTCGGCACGATGGACGAGCTCTTCGAGGTGCTCACGTTGATGCAGACCGGCAAGATGCCGCGCGTGCCGATCGTGCTGGTCGGCGAGAAGGAGTACTGGGACAAGATCTTGGACTTCGACGAGTTCGCCCGCATGGGCCTCATCTCCTCCGGCGACCTGTCCCTCTTCCACTTCGCCGACACCGCGCGCGCCGCCTGGTCCGCGATCGTCGCCGTCCCCGCCGCCCGCTGACCGCGTCTTGACGGGCCGGGCCGGCCGTGGCATACTCACCCCATGACCACCGACAAGCCGCTGTCGTCCGAGCATCACATCGAGATCGCGATGGGCATCGTCCTGTCCATCATCACCTGCGGGATCTACAACATCTACTGGAACTACCGTCAGTTCCTGGCGATGAACGCGCTGCTCGGGCGCGAGGAGTTCAAGTTCGTCCCGTGGCTGCTCCTCTCCATCATCACCTGCGGCCTGTTCCACATCTACTACGAGTACAAGATGGGCGCCGAACTGTACGGCTGGCTCAAGGAGAACGGCCGGGACCCGAACCCGAACCTGCCCGTCATCGGCCTCGTGCTCGCCTGTCTCGGCCTGACCGTCATCACCGACGCCGTCTACCAGCACGAGATCAACAAGCTCTCATGAAGATCCGTCATCCCGTCCCGTTCTCCGTCGTCGCCGGCGCCGCGTGGCTCCTCTGCGCGGCGCAGGCGGTCACGGGCGCGGGGGGGAGCCTCGTGATATGTCCGTTCCGCCTGGCGACCGGACATATGTGCCCGGGCTGCGGCATGGGCCGCGCGGTCGTGGCCGCGATGCGGGGCGACTGGCTCGGGTCCTTCCACCTCCACCCGCTCGGGATACCCGTCCTCGCCGTCTGGACCGCCTGGCTCGCCGCCGAGGCCGTCAGGGCCGCCCGGTCTGGCGCGTCGGCCCGGTCAGTGCTATAATATCGTCATACTTGCGGGATGGTGAAATGGTATCACAGCGGACTCTGAATCCGCTTTTCTAGGTTCGAGTCCTAGTCCCGCAGAATTTAGACTGACAGTCGGAACGGAGCCCTCCTCTCGGAGGGCTTCTCGTTTTTGTAGACTCGTGGTCCGATGCCTTTTTTGCCGAAGTTCACGATCACCAACGCCGTCACGGCCGCCCTGACTCGGATCGAGCGGGCGCGCGGATTTCTGGATGCGGCCAAGCTCTCGGAGGACTGGATCTCCGAAATGCAGAACCGTGCGCTCCTCTTGGAAGCGCATCACACGACTCACATCGAGGGGACGCACCTGACCCTCGAGGAGTCGGAGAAGCTTCTTGCCGGTAAAAAGGTTCCCGGCGCTGATCCTGACGATACGCGGGAGCTCCTGAATTACCGCGACGCTTTCGATCTGGTAACCGAATACTTGGACAACGGGGAGCCCATCAGGGAGGCGCTGCTTCGCGAGATTCACAAACGGCTGGTCAAAGGCGTACGCGGCGACAAGGCGTCGCCCGGACAGTACCGCAAAGGCCAGAACTTCGTGGTCAATTCGAAGACCAAGCAGGTGATCTACACGCCGCCGCCTCCAGCCGAGGTTCCCGGGATGATGGCGGATTTGGTCGGCTGGCTGCGGACGGAGCACGGCGTCAACCCGGTTCTCGAAGCGGGCGTCGCTCAGTTCCAGCTTGTTCATATCCATCCCTTTGACGACGGCAACGGCCGGACCTCCCGGCTTCTATCGACCCTCTGCCTCTACCGCAAGGGCTACGACTTCAAGCGCCTGTTCACGATCAGTGAATACTATGACCGGGACCGGATCGCCTTCTACAAGGCTATCCAGGGCGTGCGCGAGCGGGGCATGGACCTGACGAACTGGCTGGAGTTTTTCACGGACGGCTTGGCGACTCAGATGCGGGAAGTCCAGGAGCGGGGCGAGAAGGTGATTCGGCTCGACCTCCTCGCGCGAAAGCATGCCCTAAACGACAGGCAACGAACGGCCTTGAGGCGCGCGGTCGAGCACGAGGGCCTGACTCTCAAGGACTTCATCGGACTCTTCAAGGATGCTCCGCGGCGGACTCTCCAGCGGGAACTAAAGGGCATGGTGGACAAAGGCCTGCTGATTCCCGAAGGGGCCACCAATAAACTCCGCTATCGGCCCGGCAAGTGGGCGGCCTAAACTTGCGCCAACTTGCGCCAAAACTTGCGCCAAACTCGCGCCAAGGCTTGCGCCTTGGAGGGCTTTGGAGAGGGAATTGACTCGTGGAAGAGCCATCCTTCGATGAGCTTTTAAGCCGGGAGACGCTGCGGGCCGCGGCCGGCGACACGTACTTCGAGCGCGGCGAGGACTACCTCGAGCAGGAGCTCGTGGAGCGCTTGCGCGTGCTGCCGGGCGTCATCACGGCGAAGGTGCAGGGTACGGAGACCTATGAGGTCCGTATCGCGGCGGCGAAGGGCGGGCTCGAATTCGACTGCACTTGCCCGTTGGGCGACGACGGCTCGGTCTGCAAGCATTGCGTGGCGGTCGGCTTGGCATGGATCGCCACGCGCGGTTCCTCCGACGAATACGCGGGCCAACTCGACGAAATCCGCCGCCATCTGACGGGTTTGGAGAAGCAGGCTCTCGTTGAGATGATCATGGGCCAGGTCGGCGATGACGACCGTTTCTTCCAAAGGTTGAGCTTGACCGCCCGGCGAGATGATCCCGGCGACCTCGCGGCGAGCTTCCGCAAGGCGATCGACCAGGCGACGAAGTCGGAGCGTTTCATCGACTACCGCTCGATGAGGGCCTTTTCACGCGGGCTGGAGGACTTGGTTCGCGAACTGTCGTCGGCGATTCCCTCTTATCCCGAGGAGTGCGTGGGGCTTGCGGAGTATTTCCTGAGCGGGATCGAGAAGAAGATCCATTCGTTGGACGACTCCGCCGGCTACATGCGGCCGATCATCGAGCGCATCGAGGAGCTGCATCACGCGGCTTGCGTCGCCGCCAAACCGGAGCCGAAGGCCTTGGCCCGGCGCTTGTTCGACCGGAGCCTTCATTCGGAGTGGGATGTATTTCATGGCGTGGTTCGGACCCATGCCGACGTGATGGGGCGGGAGGGATTGGCTGAATACCGGCGCCTCGCTCAGGCAGAGTGGGCGAAGATTCCTCAAAAAGAGCCCGGCGCAAAGAGCCAGTCCTCCGACGGGAGCTTTCGTATCAGGTCCATCATGGAGACGTTGGCCGAAGTCTCCGGCGACCTTGAGGAGTTGGTCGCGATCAAGAGCCGCGACCTGTCCAGCCCGTATTATTATCTTGGAATCGCGGAGCTTTACATGAAAGCGGGCCGCCACGATGAGGCGCTGGATTGGGCGGAGAGAGGCCTCAAAGCCTTTCCCAAGGAAGCCAATTCGCGACTTCGGAATTTTCTGGCGGGGGAGTATCATCGGCGCAAGCGTCACGATGAGGCCATGGAATTGATCTGGAAGAATTTCGGGGATAGCCCGGAACTGGGGACATACCAGGACTTGAAGGAGTATGCCGAGCGGGTGCGGCAGTGGCCGAAGTGGCGGGCGAAGGCCATCGGACTGCTGCGCGAGCGCTTCGAGACGGCTAAGCGCAAGAACTCGACGCAGTCATGGATGACGCCGGATCAATCCAGATTGGTCGAGATACTCCTTTGGGAGAAGGACGTGGATGGAGCCTGGGCCGAGGCCAAGGCCGGCGGATGCCACCCGGAATTCTGGATGACGCTGGCCCATCTTCGCGAGAAAGATCATCCCCAAGACGCCGTGCAGGTCTATCGCGCCGAGATCAGGCGGCTTCTGGAGAGAATGGGTAGTCCGGACTACGCCGGCGTCGTCCGTCTTATTCGCGCTGTCAGGGAGTTGATGAACGGCCTTAGCCGAGAGCGTGAATTCGCCGCGTATCTGAACGAGATGAGGACGGTCTACAAGCGCAAACGCAATTTTATGAAGCTGCTTGAGAGGGTGAAGTCCGTCGCGATCTGAACGGGATCAGAGTAGGCGTAAAATCTGATTGAGACGGGCCGTTGTCATGTCGAGCTGCTTGGCGATGTCCTTGCGCGTCAAGGCGGGGAAATTCAGCAGCTTCTGTTGGCACTCTCGGGCGAGAAGAATTTGATCCTTGAGTGAGCGAGTCTTGGGCCGAGTGAATTTTTCACGGGCGGCTTCGACGAATGCCTCATGCGTCAAGAGGCGCTTCTCGCCCTTGGCCGTGTTCATCGCACCGAAGGAAAACTCGAACATAAGGCCTTTCCCGTTTTGAGGAGCGTCGGATTCGGGCAGCCAATTTGACTAACAGAACCTCACTCGTACCAGGGCCGCTCGACGAGCGGCCTTTGGTATTTGTGGGGAGACGTCAGTGCTGATGGCCTGACAGGGTCACGACAAGGGCGGCAAAATGAAGGAGCGCTTGAAAAGTCTCCACCGACCGCCGAAAAACGTCGATTGAACATAAATGATCGTTTGTTCAAAGGCTGACTGGGAGAGGCCGCGCCAGGCGAGATAGGATCTAAAGTCGAAGGCAGTTGTCACGTCGCCGTTCGAAAACCGGTCGGAAGCACCGGAGGGGTGGGTATGGCGGCCTCGAATTTTAGTGATCGATGACAGCGGGATGCCGTTCTCCCTTATCTTCCCGAGGAGCCATTCGAGCTCTCGCTTCAACAATTCCCCACCCAGATGATCTTGTGCCCCGCTGAAGTACCGGCCTATCGCCACCCGTTTCCCGGCCTCGCCAAAAGCTTCCCAGACCGCGTGCTCGCTATTGCTGCTGCGGGTCTTCTCCCACAACCTGATGTCGTGCTGATCGATACGCTCGTCGCCTTTCGCTGTGTTGGGCGGATACTTCCCAAGTTCTAAAAACCCTCGCCCGAACTCCGCCCAGGGCGCGCCGACGGTCGGTGGTATCCTCGCAGAAACCGGGGCGTGAAAGTCTCCGACAGATCCGCCGCTCGCCGACGAATCGAAGGTCGTCCTGCCTTCGTGCGCCAGCGTTTCGCCGGATGCCTGGCCGCCCGGGGTTTCCCCTGCGTCCTGGAGCGCAGTCAAGGTCTGGGCCGGGGTGCCGCCTCTGTGCATTGCAGCGACGGCCGGCAGGATTTTGGCGGGAGGCGCTGACGCTGCGGCCGGGTTGATCTGCGGCACGGTGAGCCCGACCACAGGCAAGAGTAATTGCGGCGCGGTGAGCCCGACCACAGGCAAGAGTAATTGCGGCGCGGTGCCATAAGCAGTCATCGGCAGGGTGGTCGGCCTGGCTAAAGCACCAAATGTTGCTTTGCCTCCGACGACCTGCGCGAATAACAGAGCGGGCGTGATGGCTAAGAATCCAGCCAAGGCAAGTCCCAATGACTTCTTCATGGTATGAGTATGAATCGGTCGAGTCGTTTCAGTCAGGGTCCTTCGGCCCACCTCTTCGTGTAAAAAGGCCCAGCATCGCCCACTACGTGCCTGCCTTTCGGGCGGCTCGGGGCGTTGAAGCCGGTTCGAGTAACGTCCTATTCCCGTGGTCGGTTTTGGGCCAAAACAGCCACTTTGGGCAGTTTAAACTCACTTCCGGCTCCAGCCCAGGTTCGAATACTGCCAAACGACGGGCAGCCAATCTTGACGTGAGCTATCCTCAAGGATAGTCGAAGCCCTCCGAAAGGAGGGCTTTTCGTTTTGATGTTCGGGTAAATAGATAGAATCATCCTCAAGATATGCGGTCGAAGACCATCGCTTTCCTTTTCACCGACATCGAAGGCAGCACCCGCCGTTGGGACTCCCACCCGGATGAGATGAGCGAGGCTCTTGCCCGCCATGACGCGCTGATCCGCCGGGCTGTGGACGCATCCGGCGGGCGAGTGTTCAAGGCCATAGGCGACGCGTTCTGCGCGGTCTTCCCGACGCCGGGAGAAGCGCTTGCGGCCGTCTTGGCGGCGCACCGCGCGCTGGACGCGCAGTCATGGGGGGTGCTGGCGCCGTTGCGCGTGCGCGCCGCGATCCACTTCGCAGCCGCCGAGGAACGCGACCAGGACTATTTCGGCCCGGCTCTCAACCGCGTCGCGCGGCTGCTTTCGGCGGGACATGGCGGGCAGACGCTGCTCTCCCGAGCGGCGGCGGATGCCGTTGCGGACGCCCTGCCCAAGGGGGTGTCGCTGCGCGACCTGGGAGAGCGCCGATTGAAGGATCTCGTCCGCCCCGAGCATGTCTTTCAGGTCGTCGCGCCGGGACTTCCGGAGGATTTCCCGCCGCTGCGCACGCTCGAGGGACGGCCGAACAACCTCTCCGCGCAGGCCACGGCCCTCATCGGCCGCGAGACGGAGCTTGCCGAGATTCGCCGGTCGATCCGGCGCGACGGCGTGCGGCTTCTGACGATCTCCGGGACGGGAGGCGCGGGCAAGACGCGGCTGGCGCTGCAGGCCGGCGCCGACTTGGTCGATGAGTTCGCGCACGGCGCTTGGTTCGTCGCGCTCGCCGCGGTCCGCGAGCCGGGCCTGGTCCTTCCCGCGATCGCCGCGGCGCTGGGCGTCAAGGAAGCCGCCGGCCTGCCGATCCGCCGGATGCTCACGGACTTCCTGGGCGAGCGCCAGCTGCTGCTGATACTCGACAACTTCGAGCAGGTGCTCGACGCCTCCGCCGAGGTGGCGACGCTGCTCGAGGCGGCTCCAGGCCTCAAAGTGATCGTGACGAGCCGGAGCTTGCTGCGCATATACGGCGAGCAGGACTTCGCGCTGCCCCCGCTCCAGCAGGCCGAGGGCGTGCGGCTCTTCGCCGAGCGGGCGCGCGCCGCCAAGTCGGACTTCTCGGTCACCGACGACAATAGGGCCGACGTCGCCGCGCTCTGCGCCCAGCTCGACGGCCTGCCGCTCGCCATCGAGCTGGCGGCCGGCCAGAGCCGGCTGTTCTCTCCGAAGGCGCTGCTGGCCGAGCTGAGCCGCCGCGGCGCGGGGCCGCTCGACGTCCTTTCCGGGGGCGCCCGGAACTTGCCCGAGCGACAGAGGACGCTTCGCGGAGCGATCTCATGGAGCTACGAGCTTCTCGACGCGGCCGAGCGCGAGGCCTTTCGGCGGCTGGGCGTCTTCAGCGGCGGTTGGGACCGCGAGGCCGCCGCCGTGGTGCTCGGCGAGGAGCGCGTCATGCCGGTGCTGGGCTCGCTCTTGGATAAGAGTCTCGTGCGCGCCAACTCGGAGGGCGAGGAGGTCCGTTTCGGGATGCTGAGGACCCTGCGGGACTTCGCCCATGAGCGCCTCAAGGAGCACGGCGAAGGCGGCGATTACCGGCAAAGGCATGCGGACTATTATCTCGCGCTCGCCCAGATGGACGGCGCGAGGCTCGAGGGACCCGATCAGCAGCGGTGGTCCGAGCGGCTCGAGAGCGAACTCGGTAATTTCCGCGCGGTCCTCGATGACGCTCGGGATCGGCGGGACGCGGACGCCGCGCTGCGCCTCGGGGCCGGCCTGGGGCCCTTTTGGAACCAACGAGGCCTATACACCGAGGGCCGGGACCAGCTCGAGTCCGTGCTCGGCCTGGACGAGGGTCCGCCGACGGCCGCGCGGGCGCGCGCGGTCCTCGCGCTCGGGCAGATGCACGCCGGGCTCGGAGAGCTGCCGCAGGCGCTTGCCCAGCTTGAGAAGGCCGATGGGCTCTTCCGGACGCTCGGCGATGCGAAGGGCGAGGTCGACGCGCTCACGGCATTGACACGGGTCTTGGTATTCCGCGGCGAGCATGAGCGCGCGCAGCGGGTGACGGAAGAGCTGATCGAGAAGACCGTCCGGCTTGGTGAGCCGCGCCGGCGCGGGCTGGCCTTGGCCCGGGCGGCCTCCCTCGCCCTCGATCGCGGCCAAGCTGAGCGCGTGGCGCCGATGCTTGAGGAGGCGCTCGTCCTGGTGCGCCAAGCGCACGACAAGCTCAGCATCGCCACGCTCTTGAACACGCTGGGAGAGCATGTGCGCGCCGGTGGGGATTTCGCGCGAGCGGCCGGACTCTACGAGGAGAGCCTGACGCTCTCGCGGGAGCTGAGCAGCGCATACTGGTCCACGGTGGCGGCGGGGAACCTTGCGGTCTGCCTGCTGCGGCTGGGCCGGTCCGCGGAGGCGCTGCCTCTGGCGACGGAGACGCTGACGGCCGCGCATTGCAGCGGAAACAAGCATAACGTGCCTCCCGGGCTTATACTCGTCGCCGCGCTGGCCGCGGCGGCGGGAGAGCCCGAGCAGGCGGCGGTCCTTCTGGGCGCGGCTGAGAAGCTCCTGGGCGAGCAGAACGCCGTTCTCATCTACGCGGATCGGGTCGAGTGCGACGAAACGACTCGATCGGTTCGGGCCGCTCTGGACGCCGGAGCCTACGAGTCCGCGCGGGCGGCCGGCCGCGAGCTGACCTTATGCTCGGCCGTCGAGCGGGCGCTGAAGTTGGCTTCGGACCTCAAGGGAACCGCCAGCGGAACATCGCACAGGTGAACTTGCTCGTAAGACGCCGTGTCGGTGGCCGCCGCGATCAACTTACTCCGGAGTACGCAGCCTGCCGATGACGGGCAGCCAATCTTCAGATGAGAGCCCTTCGGCCGCTAGGTCGGAGGGCTTTCGCCTTTTTAGTAGGCTACCACCGTCATGAAAGATTCTCATCAGAGGCGAGATATCACGCCACGCTTACGGTGGCCGGGAGTTTTGAAGAAATCGCTGCTCTTGGCGCTGGTCCTGTCGATCGCGGCCGGGACCGCGGCGCGCGCGGAAACGTGGGCGGAGCGAACTCTTCGCGGCATGACGCTTGAGGAGAAAGTCGGGCAGCTCCTCATGCTTTCCGTTTTTGCCGGCTGGGACAAGACCGAACTCGACGCAACCCGCGAAGCGATACGCTTATACAAGCCCGGAGGCCTTATCTTTTATCGGGCCGATTCAAAGACCCACGTCGGCTTGGTCAATGAGATGCAGGGTTTGAGCGGCCAGCCGCTCTTGATAGCCTTGGACGCGGAATGGGGCTTGAGCATGCGGCTCTCCGATGCGATCCGGTTTCCCCGCAACATGACCTTGGGTGCGCTGACGGACGACGGACTTCTCCGGTCCCTCGGGTCCGAGATCGGCCGCGAACTTCGTGTCGTCGGCGTCCACCTGAACCTCGCTCCGGACGTCGACGTCAACAACAACCCGAAGAATCCGATCATCAACGACCGGTCGTTCGGCGAGAACCCGCAGAAGGTCGCGGCGAAGGGCGCCTCGTACATGCTCGGCATTCAAGCCGCCGGGGTCTTGGCCTGCGCCAAGCACTTCCCGGGCCACGGCGACACGGACGTCGATTCCCATCTCGACCTGCCGCGCATCCCGCACCCGCGGGAAAGATTCGATCGGGTTGAATTCATTCCTTTCAAAAAACAGATCGAAGACGGCGTCGCGGCCGTGATGATCGCGCATCTTTCGGTCCCGGCCCTGGAATCGGATGCTAATCGTCCGGTCTCGCTTTCGTCGCAGGTCATCACCGGATTGCTGCGGCGGGAGCTGGGGTTCGGCGGCCTGGTCGTCTCGGACGCGTTGGCGATGGCGGCGATCACCAAGGCTTATCCGGGAGGACAGGCCATGGCCGAGGCCGCTTTCGCCGGGACCGACGTGCTGCTCCTGGGAAGCGACAACGGGAAGATCCTTCCCGTCCTTTCTCAGCAATTGCCGGACGGCTTCAAGAGGATCGCCGAAGCCGTTCGTTCCGGCCGGCTGCCGGAGGCGGAACTGGATCAGAGGGTCTTGAGGATCTTGCGCGCCAAGGAAGCCCTCGGCCTCGATCGCGAGCGCCTCGTGCCGGCCGAAAATCTCTCGGACAAGCTGATGACGGCGGGGGCTATGAAGCTGAAAAAAGACCTCTATCGCAAAGCCCTGACGCTCGTTCGCAATGACGGCGATTTTCTGCCGTTGCGACTGGGACGAAAGATCGCTCACGTGCAGATCGGAGCGCCTCCGCGCCTGCGCGGGCTGCACAACCGCTTTCCTTGGTTCTTTCGCCGCTCGGCGTATACTCCGTTCGCCAAAGCCTTGGCTGAGCGTATTCCGTTCAGCGCCTTCTATGCCTCCTCACGTCCGACTCCGGACGAGACCCGGCGGATGATTGAAAGATTGTCCGGATATGACGCCGTGATCGTGTCTATCCAAGGGATGACGCGCAAGGCTGCCGAGGGGTATGGCCTGACCGCGGAGGGTCTGGATATGCTCGCGCGCGTCCGCGCTTCCCGTAAGCCGACGGCTCTCGTCGTCTTCGGCAATCCCTACAGCCTCGCGCTCGCGGGTCCACAGACGGCCGTTCTTGTCGCTTATGAAGACGATCCGGAGGCGCAGGCAGGAGCCGCCGAGGTGGTTTCCGGCGCGCTCAAAGCGGAAGGGCGCCTGCCCGTGACCGCCTCTCAGGACTTCCCGGAAGGATCGGGACTTTGATTCATGGCCGTCCTCGCCACGGCCGCGGCTTTCGGGTCGGGAGCGCCAAACGGAAGCGGGCCTCGAAAGTTCTTTCTATCGAATGGCTCAGGCAGCCAACTTTGACTCCCGGCGAACACGAGCCCTCCGAAAGGAGGGCTTTTCGTTTCGGGGTTTGTGATTTATAGTATGTTCATCGTCATGAAACAGTCCCGCCCCATCCCTTTGGCCGCCGCGACCGCTGCCGTGCTCCTCGGCCTCACCTGCGCGATGTCGGGCTGCATGGCCATGGGCGGCAATGTTTGGAAAATCCAGCGCACATACAAGGCCATGGAGAGCGGCACGGCCGACGATGTCATGCGCGAGCTCGGTTCCCGCGATCCGGCGCGGCCCATCGTGGATGTTGTCGGCACCCCTACGCTGTGGGAGTTGACGGACAAAAAAGGGCGCCAGGATGTGGTCCACCGCCTCGTGGACGCCGGCCATCCTCCGCCGAAGGGAACCTTCGTTCGTTGGGCTCTCCACGACCCTGCGCTGGGCCGCAAGTTGCTTGCCCGCGGAGTGAGCGTGGACGAGCGCGACGATTACGGCGCCACCGTTTTGATGGGAGCCGCCGGCCACGGTGACATCGAACTGATGCGGTTCATGTTGGATAAGGGCGCCGCGCCCGGCACCCTTACTTATAATCACCGGACGAATGCGCTCATCGCCGCCGCCAAAGCCTGCAAACTCGAGGCCGCCCGCTTGCTTCTCGAGCGCGGCGTGGGCGTTGACGCTGTCGGTTCGGACGCGCCGACGGCCCTGCTTCACGCCGCCGAGCAGGGGTGCGTTGATGTCGCCATGCTGCTCCTGGAGCGCGGCGCGGATCCGAACAAGTCGGGCGTGAACCGATGGACGGCCTTCATGTACGCGACCAAGAACGGTGATATCGCCTTGGCCCGGGAACTGGCCCGCCGCGGTGCGGACGCGTCGGTCCAGAGCAAGGACGGCATGTCGGCCGAACGGCTGGCCAAGGAGAGCGGCAACTCGGCCATCGTCGCCATGGTCACGCAGGCTCTCAGCGGTGCCCCCGTCCCCGCCGCCGCTTCGCCGACGCCGAGGGCGCCGGTCTTGCCCGCCCCGTCCTCCCCCGGATTCTCATCGGGCGAGCGTCCCGACGACCTGGCCGTCGTCGTCGGCATCGAGACCTACTCCGACATCGCCTCCAAGGCGCCTTACGCCGAGCGGGACGCGGACGCGTTCAAGGCTCACATGCGCGCGCTCGGTGTGCCCGAGCGCAACATCGTCCTGCTCAAGGGCTCCAAGGCGAGCCGGTCTTCGCTCGTGAAGAATCTGGAGCAGTGGCTGCCGCGCATGGCCAAGCCGGACAGCCGCGTGTACTTCTATTTCTCCGGCCATGGCGCGCCCGAGGTAAAGACCGGGCAGGCCTATCTCGTGCCGTGGGACGGCGATCCCAACTTCCTGGAATCGACCGCCTACTCCATCAGGCAGCTCTACCAGACGCTCGGGAAACTTCCCGCCAAGCAGGTACTCGTCGCCATGGACTCCTGTTTTTCCGGAGCCGGCGGACGCTCGGTGCTGGCATCCGGCGCGCGGCCTCTCGTGGGAAAGATCGAGACCGGCGTCGCGCCCGCGAGGATCACGGTTCTCGCGGCCTCCGCTTCCAACGAGATCTCCGGCTCGCTCGATGACAAGGGCCATGGGGCCTTCACCTATTTTCTGCTTCAGGGCCTCAGCGCGGGCAAGACGACGCCCCAAGCGCTCCTGGACTACCTGACGCCGCGCGTGCAGGACGAGGCGCGCCGCCTCAACCGCGATCAGACACCGCAGCTCCAGGGCGACGGATCATGGTCCTTACGATGAGGGGGCTTCCCGGCTGGCCGGTTCGCGCCGGCCGAGTTCGAGGATGCCGCCTGACCGTATTCCAGTGATTTGAATTCGGCAATTCTCCGAAAAACGTCTCCGGCATCCCGGAGCCAGCTGCGAAGTTTGTCCAATCCGGCAGCCAAATTTCGTCGCAAAATGGCCCTTCAAGGTGAAGGGCTTTTTTCATGCTCATCGCGCCGCCCGGATTAGGACTCGATCTTTTCCTGGAATAGGTTGACCTGCGAATCGGGGCGACGTTGATATTCCCAGGACGAACGCGCCGCGCACACTACTGGAAAGCGGCTCCCAACTCGTATAATCAAACCATGTCTCGACTTCGCGCCGCCCTCGCGGCCCTACCGCTCACCCTCTTGCTCGCGTCCTGTGCCGGAGGCCCGTCGCGCCCGACGGTCGTCCTCAATCCGCTCAATGCAGCCGCGCAGAACGCGGACGCGGTCTCGATTCGGGCCCAACTCAAGGAGGGAGCTGATCCGTGCGCGAAAGACGTCGACGGGCGTTCGGCCGTCTCCCGCCTTTTCTACAACGGGGGCCGCATGGCCGACGCGATCCTGCCGGCCGCCGTCGAGCGCGGATGCCCCGCGGCGCTCTACTTCGCGGCCGCGCTGGGGCGGGCCGAGTCTGTCCGCGACTTGCTCGCGAAGGGCGCGCCGGCGCGCGGCGTAGATGCGGATTGGAGACCGATCGACGGGGCGGCGGCGGGCTTGCCCGGGGCCGGCGGCGAGACGCCCGGCCACGTTGAAGCGGCCCGGATGCTGCTGGACGCGGGCGTGGACCCCAACGCCAGGCGAGAGAACGGTTATTCGCCCCTGCACTTCGCTATCACCAATAATCACCCTGGCGTCGCCAAGCTCCTGCTCGAGCGTGGGGCCAACCCGAACGATGAGGGCTATCAGGGCGAGCCGCTACTCGGCAAGGCGGCGAGCCATGGGCATATCGCGACGGTCCGTTTGATGCTCGAAAAGGGCGCCGACCCGGAGCCGGCGATCGCAGCTCTCGAGCGGAGCGTCACATACTGGCAAGGCAAGCTCTCACGGCCCTATGCCGGAGTCTATGAGCAAAATCAGCTCCAGGCCGCGCGCAACTCGATCGCTCTGATCCAGCGTCTCGCCGCCGAGCGCCGCGCGCCAGCCGCTGCGGGCGGGACGACGAGGGAGGAACTCGCGAGCATCGTCGCGGCCGCCGTCGAGAAGGCCTCGGCGAAGCGCGTGACCGCCGGAGCTCCGCCCGAGCCGAGCTCGGATGTGGACCAGCCGTCATACCGACGCCCCGCGCGCCCGTCCGACCTCGCCGTCGTCGTCGGCGTGACAAAATACTCCGACCTCGTCGAGGCTGCATACGGCGAGCGCGACGCGGAGGCGGTCAAGAATCATCTCATCGCCCAGGGCTTCCCGAGCCGCAACGTCGTGCTGCTCTCCGGAGAGAAGGCCTCGCGCTCGGCTATCGAGAAGTTTGTCGAGACCTGGCTGCCGCGCAACGTGACTTCGGACTCGCGCGTGGTGTTCTACTTCTCCGGCCACGGAGCGCCGGACCCGGTCAGCGGCAAGACCTATCTCGTGCCGTGGGACGGCGACCCCGGCTTCCTCGAGAACACGGCCTATCCCATCGCGCGCCTGTACGAGAAGCTGGGCGCGCTCGAGTCTCGCTCCGTGCTTGTCGCGCTCGACGCCTGCTTCTCGGGTTCCGGCGGACGTTCGGTTCTTGCCAAGGGCGCGCGCCCACTGGTCGCGCATGTCGCGAGCGCCGCGGTTCCGAAGAACCTGACCGTGCTCGCTGCCGCCGCGGGCAACGAGATCGCTTCGACCGCTGACGAGCAAGGCCACGGACTGTTCACTTACCACCTGCTCAAAGGCTTGACGAGCGCGGCTCGCGGCGCGGACGGTGTGCTGTCCGCGCGCGCGTTGCATGAATATCTCACCCCGAAGGTCCAGGACGCCGCCCGCCGTCAGAACCGTTCGCAGACACCGACCTTGATCGGGGAAGCGGGTCTTGAGGTCGCGCGCTGAGCTGAGGTGCATCACCGCGGTGAGTAGGTGCCGATGGCGGCGGTAGCCGTTCTAGAATCGTCCTGTTCCCATTCACTGCTCGCGTATTCAAGTCAGACGCAATGCTGAATTATTCGCCTCATTTTCAAAAAGCCAGGTTCTGATATCGTCTGTTTCCCGCAGCCAATTTTGACGCAACTATCCTCAAGGATAGTCGAAAGCCCTCCGGCAATGGAGGGCTTTTCTTTTGTCGGGTTATGGGCTGGTCTAAGCGGACCATGAGCCAAACTCCCGCTTGCTGGTTTTTGCCGGCATCACGCTCAGGATAGGCCAAAGCCGCCGCCGCGTCAAGCGCGGCTAGCGCTCAAAGCCGGCGGCGCGAGTAGACGATCTCCATGACGCGCACAAGCTTGCCCTCGGGCGGGCCGATCCAGGCCTCGTAGGTGAACCGGTCGGGCCCGACGAGCGTCATCACTTCCTCGATGCGCAGCGGCTTGCCCGAGGCGGCGTCATCGATCGTTCCGCGGGTGCGGATCGCCTTACCCGAGGGGTCGGGCGGGCCCTCCGTTCGCATGATGGCCGTGCTGAGGTCGTCGAGCCAGAGTGAGACATACCGGCCCTTCGTGTTGTCGAAGCCGACATAGCCTACGCCGGAGGTGGGCTTGCCGAGATGGCGGCCTTCTTGGCGTTGTTCGAGGAAGCGGCCGCCGAGGATAAGACGGAGCTCGGCTGTGCCGGCGCTCTCATGCGGCGCCGTCTCGGGCTGCCGCCAGAAGCGCGCATGGATATCCCATGTGCCGGCGAAGTCGGCGAGGCGCTCGTGATGGCGGCCGGGAACGGTCGCGTCGGCGGACCATGCCAGCCCGGCGAGAAGTATAAGGAGCCTCATCGTCGGAACAGGGCGATGATCTCGCGAATCTCACGGATGACGAAGTGGGCGGCGGAGAAGTCCTCGTCGTCGTTGTATCCGTTTCGCAGACCTGCGACCAACAGCCCGGCCTTGCGCGCCGCTTCGATGCCGGCGGCTGTGTCTTCGACGGCCAGAGTATGGCGCGGAGAGGCGCCCAGCCGTCGGAGGGCCAATAAGTGCGTCTGCGACTTGCCGAGCGCTCTTTGATCGGGCGGCAGATCGTCGGAGCTGACCACGGCGCCGAAGGCGCTTTCCAGCTGGAACCGGTCGATCATTCTTCCCACGGAGAATCGTGTGTTCGCCGAGGCGAGGGCCACGGGTACGCCGGCTGCTTTCAGGGCGTCGGTCGTCTCGAGAAGGGTCGGCTCGAGCGCCGCGAGCGTGCCGTAGATCGTGGAAGCCACGGCTTCGCGCCGCCGCGTGTATTCCTCGTATCCGAGCGTCGCCCCGCGGTTCTGCGTGATCCAGCGGTGAACCTCAGGCAGGCTCTTCCACTTGATGTGCTTGAGGTCGCCCTCGGCCCAGGCAGGGGCGACCGTTCGCAGGAACGCTTGCCCGTGCTGGGTCCAGAGCGCCCCGCTGTTGAGCGCGACCACGCCGTCCATGTCCAGCACGACGGCTTGGAGCGGCAGCAGGCGGGCCTGCTCGAGGCTCGCCCGGAACGCGACGGCCGACGGCATCCTGCCGAGACCCGCCGGGGCGGCCTGCAGCCGTCCGGCGAGGAGCAGTAGGAATAAAAAAAGCCGCCCGCAGGACGCGAACGGCATGAATATCTCTTTCATCGTCCCTCCGCTGGAATTACCCAGATCAGGTTGTTAGGGTCGGCCTCTTAAGGCCCTCTCAGCCCGATGTATCGAGCTCCCCTGCGGCGTCATCATATCAAATGGGCGGCGCCGGGCGCCGAATTTTTATTTGGGCCTTGACAGGCAACTAATTAGTTGCATATAATGGGGTGTGGAAAAACACGCCGCCGTGAGCGCCGCCGATCTGGTCTTCAAGGCCCTGGCCGACGCGGGCCGTCGCCGCCTGCTGGACCGCCTGCGCGTCAAGAGCGGGCGCACCCTCAACGAGCTGTGCGAGGGCATGGACATGAGCCGGCAGGCGGTGACCAAGCACCTCGACCAGCTGGAGGAGGCGGGGCTGGTGGAGACGCGGCGTGTCGGCCGCGAGCGACTGCACTACCTCAATGCCGTGCCGATCCACGACATCGCGCGGCGCTGGATCCGGCCCTTCGAGGAGGGCCGCCTGGACGCCCTGCGGAATCTGAAGTCTCAATTGGAGAGATGACATGACCACGAGAACGAAGACGGAGACTTTTGTCTATGCGACCTTCATCCGCACCACGCCGGAGAAGCTGTGGGAGGCGCTGACCAGCGGCGACTTCAGCGAGAAGTACTGGTTCGGCTTCCGCGTCGAGGTGGAGCAGCGGGTGGGCGGCCGCATCCGCATCGTTCCGCCCAAGGGCATGGAGCAGAAAGGCGACCACGCCGGCGAGGTCCTGGCCTGCGAGAAGTACAAGAGGCTCACGTACACCTGGAAGGTGATCGACACGCCGGAGAAGGCCGCCAAGCGCGACGGCCTCTCGCGCGTGACCTATGAGCTCACGCCCATGGGCGACCAGGTGAAGCTGCGCCTCATCCACGAGAACCTCCTCCCCGAGGACATCGTGACGGACCCGAACTCGTTCCAGGGCATCAACAACGGCTGGCCGGCGGTGATCAGCAGCCTGAAGAGCCTGCTGGAGACGGGCGAGGCGATCGCGTTCGTCCTGCCGAAAGACGCGAAGGGCTGCTGAGCGGAGGCGATCATGAAAACGAAAACGGCGACGATGCACGCGGTCGGAACGCGCGAGGAGTGGCTGAAGGCGCGGCTCAAGCTGCTTAAAGAGGAGAAGGAGCACACGCGGCGCGGCGACGAGCTGGCGTTGAAGCGGCAGGAGCTGCCGTGGGTCCGCGTCGAGAAGAAATACGCGTTCGCGACCGAGGAGGGGGCAGCCTCGCTGGCGGACCTGTTCCAGGGGCGCTCCCAACTGCTGGTTTATCACTTCATGTTCGGGCCTGACTACGCCGCCGGCTGTCCGTCCTGCTCTGCGATCGCCGACGGCTTCAACGGCTTCGCCGTCCACTTGGCCGACCACGACGTGATGCTGTGGGCGGTCTCGCGGGCACCGCTGGCCAAGCTGAAGGCGTACAAGAAGCGGATGGGGTGGACGTTCCCGTGGGCGTCCTCCCACGGCGGCGACTTCAACTTCGACTACGGCGTCGGGTTCACCGTGGAGCAGCAGTTCGAGAAGGGCGTCGAATACAACTACCGGCGCCAGCCCCCCATGTCCACGGACGTGTCGCGCGCGATGCCCGACGCGCCTAAGCAGTTCGCGGCCTCGTGCGGGACCGACGCGGCCACCTACTTGCGCGAACTGCCGGGCATGAGCTCGTTCGTGAGGAAGGGCGGCGCCGTCTACCACGCCTACTCGACCTACGCGCGCGGGCTCGACGGCCTGTGGGGGATGTATCAATGGCTCGACCGCGCTCCCAAAGGCCGCAACGAGGCCGGCCCCTGGTGGCGCCGTCACGACGAGTACGGCAAGCGCTGAGGCGCGGGAGGAGCGAACATGTGCCCACTCTGCGCCGCGGCGATGCTGATCGCGGCGACGGCGTCCGTCGGCGGGTTATTGATCGGCTTTCGTCGCCAGCGACGGGGGGCTCGAGCAGCCGATCTCGATTTAAACTATCCTCAATCCTGATTTTGCGCGACACCGCTTAATCTGCTGAAATCCCGTCGAGGGAGACGGCCGGGTCGAGGATAAAACTGTGCAAGCTATCACCGAATTGCCGTACGAATTTACCGACAAGCCGGTGACCGCATGGG